>NZ_JBBPHP010000015.1:0-134028 GCF_038039535.1 Catalinimonas locisalis
TGGCTACTTTGGCAAAACTGTCAAATTATCATCAACCGACTGGCGTAAATACCAAATAGAATTTTTAAACATGATCTAAGGCAGTTATAGACTCTAAAAATTTAGCGACTAATTTGAATGCTGATTTAGTGATTGACATTTCAGAAAGTCAGTAAGGAAGCAAAAATCCTGAGCGCTAAGGTTATGAGATAAGGTGAATGACTAAAGCAAGCAATCAATAGGTTTTTTGACAATGCTAAGCTTGATAAACACAAAAATTGATAGATTGTACCTTATATTTCTTTCAATGAAACTCAATTGAATAACAAAAAAGTTTGAGCGAATGAAATACCACTTGCCTGGCATATGCTTGATTTGTTTCATCATTTGCATGATTAGCGGATGCAATCAGAAAAATAGGCCCAAAGCCTCCTGGACTAAATCAGAGCTCCTTTTTGAATATTCAGGTACTACTGACTGGAAATCAGAATGGATGCTGGATGGCTTGCGATCAAAAGTAGTGAACAATGAAGAGGGCATGGAACTGATTGCTGGTGCTGAACACGGGAATGATACCTGCCATACTGTACTATGGACAAAACAAAGTTTCCAGGGAGACATCTGTATAGAATATGATTATACCCGTACCGATACGATTACCAGATGTGTAAATATATTATACTTTCATGCTACAGGTAAAGGGAATGCCGAATATCCTAGCGATATTTCACTGTGGAATGATAAAAGAGTAGTGCCTCATATGCGGACCTATTTCAATCACATGAACGCCTACCATATCAGTTATGCTGCTTTTTCGGCAACTGAATACTCAGGTGACAACGATTATATCCGCCTGCGCAGATATAATCCTAACACAGAAGGTCTGGCAGAAACCGATGTTCCCGGAGATCACTTCAGTACCGGGTTATTTCAGCCTAATGTAAGCTATCACATTGAAGTTGTTAAATATGGAGATCAAATAGAGATGCATATTACCAACAAAGCCGATACTTCAGAAACGTTAGTTTGTAAATGGGATGTATCCATGTATCCCTCCAATGAATCCGGAAGGATTGGTTTAAGACATATGTATACCCGGAATGCCCGGTATAAGAATTTTAAAGTCTGGAGGGTGAAGTGATCAGTAGTTTGAGAAAAATATTTTGATGGTGATCTGTAAAGCCCTATACTGAGCGCATATAAAGCCAAAGCATTGTGAAATTGTACTACTAATGAAGGCACAAATGCTTAGCGGTTAATAATTAAAATCATGATTAAACAGAAGAATACATGACCAAAAAGCGAATATTTTTTACGGGAGGATCGGGCAAAGCAGGTAAGCACGTGATACCTTATCTGCTGGAACAGGGACATAGAGTGATGAATGTAGATCTGAAGCCCTTGGATCATCCGGGGGTGGATAATCTGATAGCTGATATTACGGATTCCGGACAAATGTTCAATGCCATGCGTTCCTATGCTGACTTAGATGAATTGGAACCTGGCAATGGTGTACCAAAGTTTGATGCAGTGGTACATTTTGCTGCAATCCCCAGGATATTGATCAAACCGGACAATGAAACTTTTCGGGTCAATACCATGGGCACCTACAATGTGATAGAAGCGGCTGTAAAACTGGGCATTAAAAAGATTATTATCGCATCCTCGGAGACTACCTACGGCATCTGTTTTTCTGATGGCAAAACTGATCCTAAAGTTCTGCCACTGGAAGAGGATTATGATGTTGATCCCATGGATAGCTACGGATTGTCAAAGGTAGTGAATGAGAAAACTGCCCGCAGCTTTCAGTTGAGATCAGGATTTGATATCTATGCCCTACGTATTGGCAATGTGATTGAGCCTCATGAGTATGCCGAACTTTTTCCTCATTATTTCAAGCACCCGGAAGTGCGCCGCAGGAACGCTTTCTGTTATATTGATGCACGTGATCTGGGACAGATTGTGGATTTATGTCTGCAAAAAGATGGCCTGGGTTTTCAAGTTTTTAATGCCGGAAACGACCACAATGGCGCTGTGATCCCCAGTAAAGAATTGGCAGAACGTTTTTTTCCGGGTGTGCCTATTTCACGTGAATTGGGGGAACATGAAGCATTGTATTCCAATCGTAAAATCCGTGAAGTGCTGGGATTCAAAGAGCAACATAACTGGCGCAAATATGTGCAGTGGGATTGAACACTACTTTGCTAAGACCTCCAGGCATGATGACCTAATTTTTCTGTATGAATGAGTCTTAAATATAGTGACAATGTACTTCTAACAGACAAGAGGATCATATGAAAAGAAAACATGCGATATCTTTGGTAGTCATCATAGTTATGATCGGTGGTGTCTTTACCTTTCTAGGATTAACTTTTGTAAACTCTAAAGGATGTAGTCAGATCGTCATTGACACTAATGAGCTTCATTCAGACATCAATATTCCTGAGGTTGAGTCCATTAACTGTTACTATGACGAACAAAAGAAAATACGGGTCTCAGTCTACCGGTTGAAAATGAAAAATTACTATGATAATGCTTACGTTGATAGATTCAGGCTCATAGATTCAACTTCTTTTTCAGGAATAAGTCAGTTAGCCATCGCAGAGCAACCTATAGGAAAAAAACTAAAAAAAGCCAAAGGCACTGAATGGGGAAATACATGGAAATATGTTGTAGAGCCAGAAACGGGTACTCTATGGGTTGAGATTATGTACGATTAGTGCATCAGCAAGAACTTGCAGCCCCTAATAATTATTTCCGGCATTACTTCGTGTACTCATCAGAAGGTACGTGAAAGGAAATTAATACTACATTGCAGCGCTCAGATACGTTTACTTAGTGGCTCATGGCTTGTCAAATAATCAGGGAAGAGAGGCGTTAAGTGCTAAAGCAAACTTTTATGAAGTACCCGCTGGGAACTCTGATTATGGTAATTATGCTGGCAAGCTGCAACCGCAGTATCTTTACCGTAGAGGATACCTACCCCAACGGTCAAATCAAATATAAAGGAAAGTATATTCTGTGTCTGTATAATGACCCTGCTTATCCTAAGATAGTTACGCATGAGAAAAGAAAGTTTGGAAAATGGATATCCTATTATCCTAATGGTGCGCTCAAAGAAATCCGCCAATACACTACCAAAGTAGATGATTGCGATACTGAAGTGTTGAAAGAAGGCACATGGTCTTATTATAACCAGGAAGGTGTTCTTTATTTGACGGAACAGTATCATAATGACTCATTAACCTATTCTGAACTTGAAGTGTATGAAGGAGACAGCCTGATTGGAAAAGTGATCAAAAGTGACTTCTCAGATGATTCGGTCTCGGTAAAAAAATATGAAAATTCAGGAAAATTGATCGCCAATCCTTCATTTGATCAGTATTATTTTAAACCCATTTGGTTAGTAAATGATGGACAGGATCAGATTGAGTCTCTCATTCCTGCATGGTATTCTCCCGACAAAGCTACCCCTGATTATTACAACTCTCATCGTACTGTTGAAGGAGTACCCCGCCATTTCAAAGAACCAGAAAGTCAGGACAAGAAAAATGGATATGTCGGCCTGATGCTTCAGTTAAAAGCGGAATATGCAAATATACATGGCATAAGAGATTACAGTGAAAGCCTGCAGACAAAATTGTTGAAGCCTTTGAAGCAGGACAGCACCTACTGCTTCAGGGTAGACATTCGTCTATCGGCAAATGCGGGTTTTTCCATTAATAAATTTGGCGTACTGTTTACCCAAGCACCCCTGAAGTTTGATCTAAAAGAGCTACCAAATAATCCCGGCATTTCATTTACCACCGCATTGGATAATACTGAGGATTGGATAACCTTATGTTCCTCATACATAGCGAGTGGTAATGAAAATTATATGACTATCGGTAGGTTTTCTTCCCCATCTAATTTGAATGTCAGTCGTCATCAGGTAGCCGGTAAGAGTCAACTCAACGTCAATGAATCAGCATACTATTTGGTGGATAAGGTAGAACTCTATCATGTTGCGGATAGCTCTGCATGTGGCTGTATGCTTTCCGAAGTTTGGGTCGGTAATCCTGAGACCACTGATCCCTTTGCAAATGAAATAGCAGTGGGAGATACCATCATTTTGCAGCATTTACAATTTGAATTTGATAGCCATAAGCCTGATCAAAATTCTTTGCCTGTACTTGAACGCTTGTTTCAATATCTCAAAGCTTCGCCTGACACTAAAATAGTTATCATGGGGCATACTGATAGTGTCGGGAGTGATGCTTACAATCAGCGACTTTCTGAACTAAGAGCTATTGAGGTAGGTAAATGGCTGATCAACAAAGGGATAAATACAGACAGAATCACTGCCAAAGGTTATGGTAACCGCTACCCTTTACTGGATAATTCACAGGGTGCAGCGCTTAATCGGCGAGTAGAAATTACTTTAACGAAGTAAACTTGCTTATAAGTTTTACGATGGGCATTTCAGGCTGATTGCTTCCAGGTTATTATACAATCCATGCAAAAATTACTACTCAATTGAGTCAATAAGTACTGAATCCTATAAGATGTTCAAATCAAAAGATGCAATTAACTATTTTGACAATACCACATTATTATTGCATTTAAAATTTGAGTAATAGCACATAATTTTCTTGATCACTATGTCTTAATAAAGCAAATGATTCTTTGTATAATTATTAATCACAAAGTATTTAATCATTTAGTTAAAAGAATTACATTTGTTTTGTAAGTAATTACTCGTACTCAGAAATTACTTCGTTAATACAAATCATAAATGAGGTTCATACTGATCGTTTTTTTCTTCTTTTCTACATTAATCCTTTCGTGTCAGAAAGAGGAAACATGCGGAAAAGCGCTTCCTTACTTTGAGATTCAGGCTTTACAAGCCTACAATTTAGTATTTACCAATGACGGATTGAATCCCTGGGAAGTAATAACAGATGGTAAGTCAGTAGACTGGCAGAATTACTTCATTAGGGTAGGATTTGAGATGACCTATACTGCCAATACAGTAAAAGGAGGAGCAAGTTTGTATGCGCTGGATTGTTTAGAGAATGGTTATCAGGGTTCGCTGATTGGCCTGGATACACTTTTCGTAATTGCTCAAAGTCGATACAATCAGGAATATGCCGCCGGAGACACGCTTAACCATATTATCTTACTGAGCGACTGGACTCTTGATGTAGAGGACTTCAATCAAAATATTTCTTTAAACGAATATCTGGCCATTAATGCGGATGGAGTTAGAGAGATGAACTTTGAAATTAAATTTACTGAAGCTCCGCAAGCTGAAATCAACCAGTTTGAGATCATTTACAAACTTGAAAATGGAGATGAGTTTAAAACCTGTACCGAAGCAGTTGAATTAAGGTGATACGATTTCTAACCTGTAAATCAAATGAGAAGCAAGCATATTTACACATTAGTATTCTTGAATATTTTTTTATCTGGCTGCCCATTCAATAGTGATCATTATGATTTTACTCATGCTATCCGAGTCACTGATAAGCCGGCAAATCTTCAGGAATTAAACACCCCCTATGATGATTACAATTCCGATCTGCCTTTTACAGACCAGAGATCAGATAATTTTTTATGAAACAGGCCTAATATTATGTGCAACCTTTACAATTACATTGTACAACCCCATTTAAATACTAATAAGAATTATGAAGAAGCTATTAATCTACATGACTTGCCTGTTAGCAATAGGCTGCAGTGATGAAAAGATGACGCCTGAAGCAGGGCCAGATGATGTAAAAATTGAACCTATTGTAGACTCTGATTTATTTACGGTTAAGGAGTTAAGCACTGATATTGAAATGGTAGAAGTTATAGCGTTCAATAACAACTATATATTTGGTGGTTTTGATGGTTTTTTGATAACAGACCAAAGTTTGAACAGTGTTGCTGAATACGAGCAGGATATGATAGTTGATCAACTGATTAACTTTAATGATGAATTTGCCTGTATATGTACCACAGAAGGGATTTTTAAAATTGATCAGAATCTGACAATCAGTAAAATCTTAGATCTGCCCTGCACAGATATGGAAGTAGACAGCAATGGAAGAATACTTTTCGTTTCCGGAGTAGGTGAGCTGAGTAAAGAAAGGCAGATTTCAGCGAACATACTGACCCTGAATGTGGACGATCAGCAATATGAATTTTACTCAGACCCCACCGATAGTATTGGTACTTTTCTAGGTCAATTAGAAATACTATCTAATGGTGATGTTTTTGCCTTGGGCACTGATGCAGGCGTTTATCAATATCAGGACAAAAATGTAATTGCGAAGTACTCTAAGCTCAATATTGATTTTTTTCCCGAAGATCTGTCCGGACTAGGCACAGGATATAAAATATTGGCAGTTGAAAATGAGCTTTACTTTATCGCCAGACAGTTTCCGAAGAGACTGTTGAAGTTTGAGGAGGATTGGAAGGCGGTATTTAATTTAGACATAGGAAGTTTTGCAAATTACGATGAAATACCTGCAAAGGATAGAGCGATCATCAATGGTACTTTCAATAGTTTGGATATACTTCATGACCAGGTTGTAATTAGCGCACAGGAAGGCATCATCGAGGTTGATCCTGTTAGCGATGAGTACGAATTTATCAAAGACCCCAATTTTCCCAGTGATTATGTGCGTAAGGTTTACACTGCTCCGACAGGTGAGGTAATCATTATCTTACCAGATAATACCATAGTAAAATACGAAAACTAAAAGCGGCTTTATCCTTCACTTGCAGGAGTGAATCTATTAAGCTTAGCATGTTTTGCTTGTGTATGATATGTACATCTGCAAATCCCTCATCTAAACAGTTGATATTTAAGGCGAGTGAACAATACGAGTCTTAAACGCTTCTATATTTTAGAAGATCATTTTTTCATCTTATATGCAAACTTTTACTTCGCAAAGTCGGATTATCCGCTGGGCCGCATTTTTTTTATTAGTTACCCTGATTACTCACATCCTCGTGGTTGCGCGACCGGTGCTGATACCACTGGTATTTGCCGGGTTTATTGCGATATTATTTTCTCCACTTTGTACGTGGTTAGAAAATCGTCATTTTGCCCGCTGGTTAACTGCTTTGATAAGTCTTTTGCTGGCTATTATTATTTTAGGAGGAATTGTTACCTTTTTTTATACACAGACCAAGCGCTTTGCCAGTGATTTACAGAGCCTGGGTCAAAATATGAATGACTTAATATCCAGAGTAGCTGAACGATTTAATGAGTTGACTGGAAACACAAGTTTGATGGAAATGGATACAATGCAAGAAGCGTTCGGTATGCTGTTAGAAAACAATACCGATATTCTTACAGATGGTTTAAGCCAAATGACTGCAAGTTTCATTCAGGTCATGTTGTTTATGTCACTGGTTGTATTATTTCTGATTTACCGGGATGAAATACTAAAGTTTGCCCTCAAAGCTATCAAAGGAGATGACGATCATTTGGAAACCATCATATTAAAGGTAAAACAGGTAGTAAGAAACTACATCATAGGCATTTTCCTGGTCATATTAATTCTTGCCGCCTGTAATAGCATTGCTCTCTGGGCTATGGATATTGAACATGCCATCTTTTTTGCTGTCTTTGCAGCAATCCTAAATATAGTTCCTTTTATCGGTCCTCTAGTGGGCTCTATTTTGCCAGCTTTGTTTGCTTTGGTCATGAAAGATTCATTGTGGTATCCACTGGGCGTCATTATCTATTTCATTATCATTCAATCTTTTGAAAGTTATATGATCACCCCAAACATAGTGGGGAGAAAGGTAAGTGTTAACCCGATGTTTACAATACTGGCAATTTTCGTAGGAAATCTGGTGTGGGGAATTGCCGGAATGATTCTCTTTATTCCCTTTACTGCAATGTTAAAACAGATTTTTGATGAGGTGGATATGCTAAAACCTTATGGTTATATTATGGGGGGAATGCAGGAGCGACCCTCTAAAAATGATACCTAAGCCTTATGTTGAAGTATTACTTTACATATAATTTAGCATATTACCAGATCGTCTTAAAAATGTATCTTCTTTTAGTGCAAAACATTTTGGTGTAAATAGATTATGATTAATTTCGTGAAGAAATTTAAGTGAACAACAACATTTATACTGTTTTTTCAATGCTTTGTCCACTATAATCTTAGTTTACAATCCACAGCTTTATTTTGTGGATCATTAAAATGTTTAATATGCTATATTTAAGGCTTAATTCTATATGAAGGTCGTAAAATTTCTTCTCTCATTTATCATTACGATTGCCATCACGGTAGCCTTATCTATCAAAATCCACAACATACCTCCACTTGGGAAATTTTTAGATCCCTTCCACGGCTTCTGGCAAAATGCTGAAACGAAAGTGCCTGAATCCAGTCCTACCCTTATGCTTGATATCCTGGAAGCTCCGGTAAGTGTACATTATGACTCTTTGCTTATCCCTCATATTTTTGCTGAAAATGAGACTGACCTCTACCGGGCGCAGGGCTACATTATGGCTCAGCATCGCTTATGGCAGATGGAATTTATTACGCATGTGGCGGCTGGCAGACTATCAGAAATCGTAGGTGAGCAGGCCCTACAGTTTGACCGGATGCAGAGAAGAAAAGGGCTTACCTATGGAGCTGAAAACTCACTAAAAGAACTGATGCGTACAACACTGGGTAAGAGTCAGTTGGAAGCATATGCCTCAGGAGTTAATGCATATATTAGTAGTTTGAATTATGATCACATACCTATAGAATACAAGCTTCTTGACTATTACCCTGAACCCTGGACGCCGCTCAAAACTACCTTGCTACTCTCATATATGGCTGATGACCTTTCCGGATACGACAATGATCTGGAAAATACCAATGCATTAAAGCTTTTGGGTAGGGAGAATTTTGACTTTTTATTTCCTGACTCAGCACAACATGAGGAGCCGATAATTCCACCGAGCACAGAATGGAATTTTAAAGCTGCACCATTAGATACTCCCAGTATAGCAGTAGCTGATACTACAGATTTCATCCTAGAGGTTATTGATAAGCCAGACCCTGACAATGGAAGTAACAATTGGGCAATTTCAGGAAGTATGAGCAGATCTGGTAAACCTATACTTGCCAACGATCCACATTTAGGGCTTAACCTGCCTTCCATCTGGTATGCAATGCAGCTAAATGCCCCTGGTGTAAATGTAATGGGCGTAGCACTTCCGGGTTCACCTAATATTATTATTGGTTTTAATGACTCTATTGCCTGGGGAGTAACCAATGCACGAAGAGATGTGAAAGACTGGTATAAAATTCATTTTACTGATAGCTTTCGTAATGAGTACTATTATGATGATAACCGTCTGAAGGTGCAGAATAGGGTGGAGGAGATTAAAGTAAGAGATGGAAGTACATTTTACGACACGGTTACCTATACACATTTTGGGCCGGTGGTATACGATGAGACGTTTCCTGTGGATACGGTGATTAATAACAAAAGAGGGTATGCCATGAAGTGGACTGCTCTGGACGCATCTTCCGAATTACTTACCTTTTATCAACTGAATCGTGCCGATAATTATGAGGAATATGTGCAGGCACTGAAGTCGTATCAGAGCCCTGCTCAGAACTTTGTTTTTGCCTCTGCTGCAGGAGATATTGCCATGTGGGTGCAGGGAAAATTCCCTGCCAAATGGAAAGAGCAGGGTAAATTTCTGATGGATGGTAGTACATCTGCCTTAGAATGGCAGTATAACATCCCAACCACACAGAATGCTCATGTCTTAAATCCCGAACGTGGCTTTGTCAGCTCTGCCAATCAGGTTCCCGTAGCGGATAACTATCCTTATTATGTGTACGACATTACGTATGAGCATTACAGAAACCGTCGTATCAATGATCGGCTGAGAAGGATGAGAAACGCTACCCCTAAAGACTTTATGGATCTTCAGAATGATACCTACAATCTTCTGGCAGCTGAGGCTCTGCCGATTATGTTGGATACCCTTGATCTGGCGATCTTAGGTGCGGATGAAAAAGAAGTATATGATGTGCTTCAGAAGTGGAATTACTACAATAATACCAATTATGAAGCTCCCAGTATCTTTGATCTCTGGTGGAACAATCTGAATGCACTTGTCTGGGACGAATTTAATGAGGTAGCCATGCAGCTGCGGAAACCCAATAAGGAAACTACGGTCTACATTATGCAGAATTTCCCGGATAATGAGTTTTTTGACATGCAAAGTACAAGTGTGGTTGAAACGCTTCCTGATGTTGTCAGAGAATCATTCTCAAAAACGGTAAAAGAACTTAGTGAGTGGGAAGAAGAACATGAGGAAGAGTACTACTGGGGTAATTATAAAAATACCACTCTCCGTCATTTGCTGAGAATTGATCCTTTTTCCATTGATAGGCTTATGGTAGGTGGGGGAAGAAGTATTGTAGCCGCTAACAGTGAAAACCACGGTCAGTCCTGGAAAATGGTAGTAGCTTTGGGGGATCAACCCAGAGCCTGGGCAGTATATCCGGGAGGGCAATCAGGTAATCCGGGAAGTCCATACTATGACAATATGGTGAACAACTGGACGAACGGAACTTACTATCCTCTGTTGTTTATGAAAAGCGGTGAACAGCAAACAGGGGGTATTATGTATAAACAATCCCTTTATCCAAATTCAGACACAGAAGAATAGCTATGAGGTTTTTATTCAAAATCATATTAATTATTGCTTTTAGTTATCTTTTAGAACTATTCCTTCCCTGGTGGTCAGTGGTAATTGCTGCTTTTCTGGTCAATTTATGGTTACCCTCTAAAGGGTTTATTGACTTTTTAGGTGGTTTTTTAGGAGTAGGTCTTCTTTGGCTGATTTATGCCTGGTTGATTGACGCTGAAACTTCTAGTATACTTTCCGAAAGGATTGCTGCCCTATTCAGCATGCCCAATGGCACATTCATGATTGCTTTGAGTGGTCTGGTGGGTGGTATAGCAGGTGGTTTTGCCGCTTTAAGTGGAAGCCAGTTTAGGCGTATCTTTATGAGGGATGCACCTAAACCGGGATATTATTCCTAGAATCAATTAGCTTCTTCTATTTTCCTGAAATCTTTTTTGCGATTCCTGTATTGCATTTAAAGCAGCGGCCTTGTTCTCCCAGCCTTCAACGCCTACCTTCTTCTTTTCCAGATCTTTATAAACCTGGAAGAAGTGTTCAATCTCCATCTTAAGGTGAGGGTTGACTTCTTCTAAGGTGTTTACCTTGTTCCATATAGGGTCACTGACAGGCACACAAAGGATTTTATCATCCGTGCCCTTTTCGTCGTACATCTTGAATAAACCAATAGGTTTTACCTCCATCAGACAACCAGGAAAGGTTGGCTCAGTTACCAATACAAGTACGTCTATTTCGTCGCCATCTTCAGCCAGAGTTTCCGGAATAAAACCATAGTCACTCGGATAAAACATGGATGAGAAAATCATTCTGTCATAGCGAATCATTTTCTTTTTGCGGTCATATTCATACTTGTTTCGGCTTCCTTTAGGGATCTCAATGATCGCATCTATTGTGAATTCATCGTTAGAGTTGGCCATAATCTTTGTTTAATTAATTTTGGTATATCTTTTTATATAAAAAAATTGGAATCTAACTCTGACAAAAATGATAAGCACCTTTCAAAAGTACACACTTAATTTTAAGTTTTTAGCAGGTACATCTCGTGGTGTTCTCAGGCACAAAGATTCTTTTTTTATCAAAGTTTCCCAAGCATATTCAGCAAAGGTTTATGGAGTGGGTGAATGTGCCCCTCTGAAAGGATTAAGCCCGGATGACCGTGATGATATAGAAAACCAGCTTTCAAAGACATGTCAAAAGCTCAGCGAAAGCAATTTGAGTTTAGGATCTGAAGCAGAAATATTCCGCTGGGTTGACGAAAATATTGAAGCTCACCTTCCTTCGGTACGTTTTGCTGTAGAAACCGCACTGCTTGACCTATTTTTTGGAGGAAATAGAAAAGTGCTCAGTAATTCCTGGTCTCAAGCTCCTTTTCAGCCCATTGAAATTAATGGTTTGGTATGGATGGGTGATAAAGACTGGATGATAGATCAGGTAAAAGCCAAAATTGAAAATGGTTTTACATGTATCAAAATCAAGATAGGAGCTATAGATTTTGACAAAGAGATGGAATTACTGTCTTACATTAGGAGACAATATGATGCAGAAAAGATAAACATCAGGGTGGATGCAAATGGAGCATTCACTGAGGATGATGTATATCAAAAACTCCTTAGACTGGCAGATTTTGACGTACACTCCATTGAACAGCCTATAAAGCCTGGTCAAACTGCCTTAATGAGTCAATTGTGTATCCAGAGCCCGGTTGATATCGCATTAGATGAAGAGTTGATTGGGATAACTTCACAAAAGGAAAAAGTTGATTTATTGGATGAGATTAATCCTGCCTATATAATATTGAAACCTACATTGGTAGGAGGGATATCGGCAACTAGGCAGTGGATCAAACTGGCAGAAGAAAGAAATATAGGCTGGTGGATCACTTCTGCCCTGGAATCTAATATAGGCTTGAATGCTATTGCACAGCTTTGTGCAACCTATGACCCCAAAATTCCCCAGGGGCTTGGCACTGGTCAGTTGTATCACAATAATATTCCTTCCCCGCTGCACATCCAGAAAGGACATCTGTATTATGATCAGAAGAAGGCATGGGATTTGAAGTCACTAGAAGCATGAACTACACGCTTATTACAGGAGCCAGCAGTGGAATAGGAGCCGCTTTGGCGCGCAGATGTGCTCAGGAAGGTTTTAACCTAATATTAGTAGCCAGGTCAACCGAAGCACTGGAGAAATTAGCTAAAGAGATTCAGGAAAAACACAAAGTAATCGTCAAAGTGCATACTGCTGACCTCTTATCACCAGATGCCGCCTACGACTTGTATACGTACTGCCAAAAGAACAACTGGCCGGTAAGAATTTTAATTAATAATGCAGGAGTTGGGTTGTGGGGTAAATTCCAGGATATGTCACTTGAACATATCGTTGAAATGATACAACTCAATCAAAAGGTTTTGGTTGAGTTATGTCATTTTTTTCTGCCAATGCTGAGAGAAGTACCATATGCACACGTTATGAATGTTTCCAGCACTGCTGCTTTCCAACCGATACCTTATTTTAGCGTTTATGCTGCCAGTAAAAACTTTGTGCTGAGTTTTTCAAGAGGTTTACGTCAGGAACTCAAAACGCATAAAATCAATGTTTCCTGTTTATGTCCGGGGCCCACTGCATCTGAATTCTTTCAAAGAGCTGGCTTTGATAAAATTAAACATGCTAAGGGAGCAGTAATGAGTGCGGATGAGGTAGCAGATACAGCTGTACAGGGAATGATGGATAAGAAAGCCGTTATTATTCCTGGCTTTTCTAACCGTATAGGTTACTTTTTAGGTAAACATTTACCAACTGGTATGATGGCAAGATTGGTCGGTAAATACTTTCAACCTTAGTGATTGATTTAATGAAGAGATAACAGAATGAATTTAAGTGCTACTGAAAAAGAAAAATTTAAAAAACTACTTCAAAAGTGGAATAAAGAAGGCGTATTAAGCGCTGATAAGACTGATGAATTGATCAATAGTAAAGTGTTTTCCGAGACCTCCTCAGGGAGCTTTGACTGGAAGAATCTCTCTTTTCTGGCTTTCTTCTTTGCCGTGATGTGCATTATTCTGGCCACTACCTTGATGATCACTGATGACTGGCTTGAGAAAATCGTTAACCTTATGTTTGACGTCCACGATGGAATAAAGAGTATGCTTTTTTTCATCTTATCGGCTTTCCTTTATTTTTTGGCCATGAAAAGGAGAGAGGCTTATCCCCAGAAAGTATTCAGCAATGAATCTCTTTTTTTGTTTGGAGCAATTATCTCAGCATTTGCCATCACTTACATTGGCTTTAGCCTGGGTATGTACGATGGCTATTATCCTGTTCTGATACTGCTATCTGCTCTGATATATGGATTTGTGGGGGTTTACTTGAAATCCAGTATTAACTGGTATCTCGCTATTGCTGCTTTTGCGCTGTGGTTTGGTACAGCTACAACATACTGGTCAGGAGGGGATGAGTTATTTATAGGAATGAATTATCCTATGCGTTACATTTTTTTTGGAATTATTCTTCTGAGTTTGTACCAGCTCTTTAAGTTTTTGAAGTGGCCAGAACAGTTTTTGAAGAGTACCTATATGGTGGGCTTGATTTCTTTATTTTCCTCTTTGTGGTTGCTTTCTATCTTTGGGAACTATGTAGATCTATCGGCTTGGAGCGAAGTCTCTCAGCTTAAGTTTATTTTCTGGGCAATAGTTTTGGCTTTATCCGCCTTAGGTGCCGTAGTTTATGGTCTTAAGTACGATAAGAAGATGACCAGGGACATTGGCATTATATTTTTACTGCTTGATATCTATACCCGATATTTTGAATATTTCTGGGATAGCCTTCACAAGGTAATATTCTTTACTATCCTAGCGGTATCATTCTGGCTCATAGGAAGGAAAGCTGAAAAAATCTGGAATCTGGCAGATAAGCTATAATAAAAGGTTGAAGCTATTCTGCTTCAACCTCTTTAGCGGTTAAGGTAATTTCTTTTGCTGGTTCATCAGGTAATTTGTCACCCATATGCGCAGTTTCATTTACCGAGATGTGTGGTGCAATAATCAATGCTACAATAGATGTTAACTTAATCAGGATGTTCATTGAAGGGCCTGAAGTATCTTTAAAAGGATCTCCTACGGTATCACCAGTTACAGAAGCTTTATGCGCTTCTGAACCTTTATACTCCATTTTACCATCAATTTCTACCCCTTTCTCAAATGATTTTTTAGCATTATCCCAGGCACCTCCTGCATTGTTCTGAAACATACCCATAAGTACCCCGGATACAGTGATTCCCGCCAACATACCTCCCAGAATTTCAGCAGAAGAAGCATCTGCGAATACACCCTTAAGGCCAAATCCTACGATTATTGGAGAAAGAAGCGCAATAGCTCCGGGAGCGATCATTTCACGAATAGAGGCACGTGTTGAAATTTCCACACATTTTGCATATTCAGGAGTAGCTTTATGTTCCATAATTCCCGGTATCTCACGAAACTGTCTTCTTACTTCCTGTACCATATCCATCGCAGCTTTTCCAACTGCAGCAATGGCAAGAGAAGAAAAGATAAAAGGAATCATAGCTCCTACAAACAAAGCACCAAGAACTGGAGCTTTATACAGGTCAATGCTATCAATACCGGCAACTCCTACAAAGGCTGCAAATAAAGCAAGGGCGGTCAACGCTGCTGAGGCTATAGCAAATCCTTTACCGGTAGCGGCAGTCGTATTTCCTACAGCATCCAGGTTATCAGTACGACCTCTTACTTCTTCAGGGAGGCCGCTCATTTCTGCGATACCACCTGCATTATCAGCAATAGGCCCGAAGGCGTCAATGGCCAATTGCATAGCTGTAGTAGCCATCATACCAGCGGCAGCAATAGCCACACCATAAAGTCCAGCACAACTGTAAGAGGTAATGATACCACCCGCTAGCACTAGAATTGGCAATACAGTAGATTCCATACCTACCGCTAGTCCACCAATGATATTGGTGGCATGTCCTGTTGAAGATTGTTTTACTATAGAGTTTACCGGACGGCGGCCCATTGCTGTATAGTATTCTGTAATGATACTCATCAAAGCACCTACAACCAATCCGACGAAAATGGCTAGAAATACATCAATAGATGAAAAGCTAAAACCACGAATTACCATGTTTGCAGGAAGCAATGCATCTACGATAAAATAAGAAGCAATAACGGTTAATATAATGGAAGACCAGTTTCCTAAGTTTAATGCACGCTGAACGCTATCTGTTTCTTTTGTAACTCTGACAAATAGAGTACCTACGATAGAAAAAACTAAACCAACGCCTGCGATTAACATCGGCAGTATTACCGGACCTATTCCTCCAAAATTGTCTTCAGATACAATTTCTCTTCCCAGTACCATTGTAGCCAGGATGGTAGCTACATAAGAACCAAAAAGGTCAGCACCCATTCCGGCTACGTCACCCACATTGTCTCCCACATTATCAGCTATAGTTGCGGGGTTACGTACATCATCTTCAGGGATGCCAGCTTCTACTTTTCCCACCAGATCAGCACCCACATCTGCTGCTTTGGTATAAATACCACCACCCACACGAGCAAAAAGAGCAATACTTTCAGCACCCAATGAAAATCCAGCCAAAACTTCAAGGGCTTTTTCCATTTCAATTCCATTGACGGATGCTCCAGTGCTTACTACATAAAGTTGGAAAAAGAAGATGAATAACCCACCTAATCCAAGGACTGCAAGACCCGCTACTCCAAGTCCCATGACAGTGCCCCCAGCAAATGAAACTTTCAAGGCTTTTGATAAGCTGGTTCGGGCTGCCTGAGCGGTACGTACATTAGCTTTGGTCGCTATGTTCATACCGATATAACCTGCCAGGGCAGAGAAAAAAGCTCCAATAAGAAATGAAATCGCAATGACCGGGCTTGATGTCTCAACCAGTGTACCCGACCATGCTAAAACGATAGAAGCAATGATGGCAAAGTAGGTAAGCACTTTCCATTCTGCTTTGAGAAATGCCATAGCACCATTGGCAATATATGCTGCTAACTCCTTCATTGTTTGATCTCCGGCATCTTGGCGCTTGATCCAGGCTGAGCGAACAGCGGTGTAAATTAAAGCAAGGACTCCAAGAGCAGGTACAACGTATACAATGCTATGCATAAATATGAATTAATTTAAGTACAATATTGACCTTTAACGAATAGCGGTGCAAATATAGGATAACCCAACCTTTTTAAAAATGATTTTTAGAATTCTTCTTGCTTATATATATTGAGGCTTTATTAAAGAATAAGCTATTTATTCAATCACTTTCTAACAATTGGTAATTTTTAGGGTTAGGACAATAAAGATTTTTAAAATATGAATGGATTAATGAGATTATTAGTAGGTCTGGGAACTGGATACCTTTTTCTAAAAGTTGTTCAACAGCGACCTGTCAGAAATTATATAATTGGCGCCTTAATAGATGGTGCATACTATATGATCAAAAGAAAGCTCAAAAGCTAATGCTAATCATTGCTGTTTTCCCTATCATTCATTTCAGCTAATTCGCCTTCGTAGAGCGTCTCAACTTCATGGGCATTGATTCCTTTTTCTCTTAGCCAACGTGCAAAAGATGCAGTGTAACCGTGGGTGACGTATACATTTTCTGCACCACTGGCTTCAACTGCCTGATTAAGGTCATTCCAGTCAGCATGATCAGATACTACAAACCCTCTGTCAGCAGCTCTTCTTCTTTTCATTCCACGAATAAGCATCCAGCCCGATGCTATTCCTGTACTAAATGGTTTGAGCTTTCTTACCCAACTACTATTTAAAGCTGAAGGGGGAGCAATTACTAAGGCTTTAGCAATTGTTGATTTGTCAGTTTCTGCAATCAGTTTGGGTAGGTAGGGGAGGTCTGCTCCACCATTAATTAATGCTTGATTGGTGTTATAAACCGCTCCATGTAGTAGAATAGGACCAATACTTCGGTCAATACTTTGTATAATACGCTGAGCTTTTCCCAAAGAATAAGCACCGATTACTGAGCATTTTCCTTCCTGCTGGTTTTTAGACCACCAACCATTAATTTCCTGGGCAACCTCATGCTGAGGTCTCCAGTGGTAAATTGGTAAACCAAAAGTAGATTCAGTGATGAAGTTATGACACTTTACAGTTTCAAAAGCGGTTGAAAAACCATCATTTTCCAGTTTATAATCCCCTGAAACTACCCATATTTCACCTTGATATTCTAGTCTGACCTGCGCAGAGCCGTAGATATGCCCGGCGGGATGAAGACTCAGTTTGACTCCATTAATTTGGATAGACTGATGATAGGCCAATGTTTCCAATTGTATATCTGCTCCCAACCTGTATTTCAGTATTGAAGCAGAGTCTTTATGAGACAGATAGTGCTGATGACCCCATCTGGCATGGTCGGCATGGGCGTGGGTGATTACAGCTTTTTTAACAGGCTTCCAGGGATCAATAAAAAAATCTCCCTGAGGACAAAAAAGCCCTTCAGCTGTGAATTCAATAAGTTGAGACATATCAAAAAATTATAACTCTTCAGGCTCTTGATCTGGCTTGGCATAGGTATACCTGGCGATTTTATTAGTAGTATGGTAACTGTCCAAGCCTGAACAGGTAATAGAACCAGCCGTTTCCAAATCTACAAATCCATCATCCTTGATAATACTATCTACCATTGTAATCTCTTTGATTTCACCAATAATAAAAACCGTATCGTTCGTCTGAATGTTTTGTCTCTCCACAAAAGTACATCCCAGCCGCACATTTGATTCTTTTACATAGGGAGCTTTGATTACTTTGCTGTACTCCGGAGTGAAATGACAAGTTTCAAATTCAGATTTGTCCCACCTTGCACTCGTATGATGAGCATTTTTAACGTGAGCGGCAGGAATATGATTGATTGTGAAGTCTTTGGTATTCAGAATATTTTCAAGCGTATGGCGCTCCACGATATGAGGACGAAAAAGTATACCAATTAGCGGTGGATTGGCTCCAACATGAATGATCTGACTAAAAATTGCCAGATTGGTAAGTCCTTCGTCATTAATGCTACCTACCAATGAAACACTCTTAAAACCAGTTAATGAGTTGATAAGATTAGTCCGATATCTTTTATCGTACTGCGCTATATCTTTATCGCTGATATGTATCATCAAATTTCCACTGCCTGTTCTAAAGAATCACAATATTTAATATCCAGTTGATCTACAATCAGGTCCTCGTGATCTTTATTGATTTGTAGTTTGGCGATCTCTACTGATTTTTTAAACCAGGGTTCTGGGGGAAGAATTTTACGATGAACTTTAAGTCCTTTTTCAAACATATCCTTTTTCCAAACTACAAAATACCACTCCATAGATGGCTGATGAAATGCTTTCAGTGATCTTTTATCAAAAATAAATTTCTGGTTGTAACCTTTATCAACCAATTCGCTTATTTTGAAAAAAGTCTCTTTGAAGTGTTCAATAGGAACATAATCAGACCTTAAAGAACAAAGGACTATTCTTTTTTCTTCGTTATAAGAAACTTGAGCAAATCTGGAGGTGAAGAAAATTTCAAACTTGTATTGTGTAATTTGATTATCAGCAATGTTTTCCATGATTCATTAGGGCTAAATAGTTAAAAAGCTATTCACGAAATATCAATGAAAGCTTTGATTGCTATTCAAACGGTCGTTATTAATCTGCTTTTTTAAATTAGTGAGTTCATTTTCCAAACGGGTAGCATATTCTACCGTAGTTTTCATCATGTCTTGTTGTGAAGTGATTTGCTCCTTAAGAAAACCAAGCTCGTCTTTCATTTCGCTTAGTTTTTTCTCATAATTTTCTTTAAGCTTAGCTTTCTCAATCTCAGCTTTTTTAAGCTCTTCTTTGAAAATCAAATAAGCTTCGGGTGGGGTCCTCATCATAAAATATCGTTAAACAACATTCATTTAAAACAAATGCAGGTAGGCACTGATAGATTTTCAAGACAATAACTATGCGATAATACAAAAAGTTTAACTCTTTTTTTCAAAAGTTAAACTCTGCTTACAAAAAAATAATTTAAGTTAAAGTGTTTTAAGTGTGGATAGCCCTCCATCAACATGTAAGACCTGACCGGTAATCCAACTACTCTGGTCGGATAGCAGATACTGCGCCATATTAGCAATATCACCGGGTTGCCCATATCTGCCAATTGGATGTCTTTGATCAGATGCTTCCTTCTTTTCTTCGGAGGATAATAGGTTTTTTGCCAAAGGGGTATCTGTAAGTGATGGAGCTATAAGATTTACTCTTACCTTTTTAGAGGCAAACTCAGCAGCTAAAGAACGTCCAAAGCCTTCTAAAGCACCTTTTGCGGCTGCAACGGATGTGTGATAGTTTAGTCCCAATTGAGCTGCTACCGTACTGAACAGAACAATACTCGCCCCCTCAGCATTCTTAAGTTTCTTAATACATTTTTCTATCACCTTGATCGCTCCCAAAACATTGATTTCATAATCTCGCATGAAATCATCTGCTTTCAGTCCCTGAAAAGGTTTCAAAGTAATGGTTCCAGGTAAATAAACCAGGCCATGTAATTCGTCTGGGAGCTCATCCAATTCATCAGAAATATCTAACACATCCAAAGAGATATGTGTAACTTTCTTGGCGATTTGCTCATCAGGTTCTTTACGAGAAGCCATATAAATATGCGCTTCTGTTTCTACAAGCCTATTGATAAGCGCAGCTCCAATTCCCGAAGTGCCGCCAATAATTAATATATTTTTATCTCTAAAATCAGCCATCTCAATCAAGATTTAAGTAATTCAAAAATTCTCTTTTCTTGTTTTCTTCTTCAAATTTGCCTCCGTAGTAAGAGGTTATGGTTTTGCTGGTTACATCCTGTACACCGCGAGAAGAAACACACATATGTGCTGCGTCCACAACTATGGCTATATCCTCGGTCTGAAGCGTTTCTTTTAGCTCCTGAGCAATTTGTACAGTCATTCGTTCCTGTACCTGAGGTCTTTTTGCGTAATATTGTACAATTCTGTTTATTTTAGATAGGCCAATTACATATCCATTAGAGATATATGCTACATGCGCCTTACCGGTGATAGGTACAAAGTGATGCTCACAACTTGAGAAGAAGGTGATATCTTTTTCCACCAGCATCTCATTGTACTTGTATTTATTCTCAAATAAAGTGGCAATTGGCTTGTTTTCAGGTTTTATTCCACTAAAAATTTCTTCCACATACATTTTTGCAACGCGCATGGGAGTACCTTTCAGACTGTCATCATTGAGGTCAAGCCCCAATATGTTCATGATTTCACGAAAGTGTTTTGCAATTAACTCAATTTTAAGATTGTCATCTTTCTCAAAAGCATCAGCTCTTAAAGGAGTATCAGTAGAAGTAGAAATATGATTATCGCCAATTTCTTCGGCGTTATTGTATTGTTCGTCAGGATGGGTATTCAACAAAGTTTCTTTCAGTTTCATATAATATTACTTTTAAATCTAACTCTTCATCAATTTGAGGTCTCAACTTATTCCAGATTACTATGGCTATATGCTCAGCTGTAGGATTAAGTTTTTTAAATTCCTCAACATCCAAATTTAAGTTTTTATGGTCAAAATGATTGGTTACCTCTGCTTTGATCAAATCGCTGAGCCACTTCATATCACAAACATAGCCAGTTTGAGGGTCAGGATACCCGCTTACTCTGACGATTAATTCATAATTGTGTCCGTGATAATTTGGGTTATTACACTTTCCAAAAACAGCTCTGTTCTTTTCTTCAGACCACTCAGGATTATGTAAGCGATGTGCAGCATTGAAATGCTCTTTTCTAAATACACTAACTTTCATGATTTGCTAACTGCATACGAATTAATGTTGTTTAACTTTTATTCAAATAAACATGAACAAACTACCGTGGTAAGCTTACGTTCATTTATCAAAATAGTTGGATATTATTTAACAATATCTCCATACATAAACTATTTCCTGAAGATATGGATACGTTTTAGTGAGAAAAGCTTAAATTTTTACATTTATTTGCTTACCTGATTTAATTTTTGAAGAATCAAGTATTCACTAGAACTTTTCTATTTGCCATAATTATTAATGCATGAATAGCCTGTACCAATCCAAGACTCCCCGAACACCAGAAATCATACTGGACCCAAAAAATGGTGTTTTTGAAATAGAAGGTCGTTCAATTCCTGAAAATTCTGTTGAATTTTACCAAAAGGTAATGCAATGGATGGATGCATATCGTCAAGAACCTAATCCACATACCAAATTTGTTGTAAAACTAGAATATTTTAATACGAGTTCCTCTAAGTGCCTGGTAGATATACTAAGGAAACTTGAAAAAATATATACCGATGGCAATGATGTGGTGTTAGAGTGGTATTATGATGAAGAAGATGATGACATGCGGGAATCAGGGGAAGATTTTGAAGAAATCCTGAAAATTCCGGTTCGTATGATTCCTTTCCGGGATGAAGAATAACAGTAGCATAAGTATTAACCTTTCAGACTGATTTGTAAACCATCTTTAAGCTTTACACCCGACAGTTTTCTTCTGAATGACTCTTGGATCAAATAAGTCAGTTTTTCGGCGGCTACCACGTAAGGCATTCCTTCTGGTCTGACATTGGATATACAATTTCTTTTTTCATCAGTGTTGCCTTTTTCAGGATTGTAGGTCAGGTAAATGCCCAGGCTATCCGCAGCGCTTAGCCCTGGCCTCTCTCCAATAAAAATAACAGCTAATTTACTTCTCATCAAGGCTCCGATCTCATCACTCACAGCCACCCTGGCATGCCGTACGATACTTATTGGTGCCAGACTAAAACCTGATTCTTTAAGCTTTGGAATCAAAATTTTGAACAAAGGAGGGATGTGCCTATGTATGGCCTGGGCCGACAGTCCGTCTCCAATGATGAGTGATAGGTCAGATTCTACTTCTGGTGATGGTAAATCCTTCCGACTTTCATCACTAAGCTGTTTACCCCAATCCGGACGGAGCAGATAAGTCTGTCTGTCTTCTGCCTGCGTATGCAGTGTGATGATCTCCTGTTGAAGAGGTTGAAGTGCTTCAGTCAATGCTTTCTCATCCAGAGGCGTATGCACAGCATCCCTGGCAAGTGCATGGGCCTGTTGAAACTTAAGCAGTTCCTGAGTAGTGATACTGCTGCCTGCTTTTCCCAAAGCGATTCGTGCGGCAGTATGTTTTCTAAGGCTTTGCCAAAAATCCTTTTTATATGTGGGGCTGTCTGACATACTGTTTAGGTGAATAAAGGGTTTTCATTGAGTAATTGCTGGGTATTTTGAGTAGATGACAACTTAAGATGACCATCCATGATGCTCCATTTTTGAAGCCAGGCATCAAATTCCGGAGCCGGTTTTAGGTTAAGTAACTGACGTACATATAGAGCATCGTGAAATGATGTACTTTGATAATTAAGCATAATATCGTCAGCACCAGGTACTCCCATAATGTAGTTACACCCAGCATTGGCTAAAAGGGTCAGGAGGTTATCCATATCGTCCTGATCTGCTTCAGCATGGTTAGTGTAGCACACATCGCAGCCCATAGGTAGCCCCAGTAATTTTCCACAGAAATGATCTTCCAATCCGGCACGAATGATTTGCTTACCATCAAATAGGTACTCTGGTCCTATAAATCCAACCACTGTATTCACCAGCAGAGGACTAAAGTGACGTGCTACTGCATATGCCCGGGCTTCGCAGGTTTGCTGGTCTACTCCATGATGTGCATTGGCAGAAAGTGAACTTCCTTGCCCGGTCTCAAAATACATAACATTCTGGCCTAAAGTACCTCTACCCAGGGAAAGGGCCGCCTCATACGCTTCCTGAAGTAGTGATAGGTTAATACCAAAGCTTTGATTAGTCTTTTCTGTTCCGCCAATAGATTGGAATACGAGGTCAACCGGACACCCCTTTTGTATAGCCTCAATTGTTGTGGTTACATGGGAGAGTACACAGGCCTGGGTCGGAATCTCAAATTTGCTAATCACTGCTTCCAGCATTTCATATAACTGAATGACAGTTTGTACATTATCTGTGGCAGGATTTATACCGATCACCGCGTCGCCACTTCCATAAAAGAGCCCATCTAACAGACTGGCTGCAATTCCTTTCAAATCGTCAGTAGGGTGGTTGGGCTGAAGGCGTGTAGAAAAATGGCCTTTCAGACCGATTGTATTTCTGAATTTTGTTACTACTTCACATTTATTGGCTACCAGGATCAGATCCTGAATTCTCATGATCTTGCTTACTGCGGCTACCATCTCAGGAGTTAGTCCTGAACTCAATGCTGACAGTACATTTATGTCAGTTTCATAAGATAATAGCCAGTTTCTGAAATCGCCTACAGTAAGATGGCTGATAGGAGAAAAGGCAGCTTTGTCGTGCTGATCAATGATCAAGCGGGTAACTTCATCTTTTTCGTAAGGAATGACAACATCTTCAAGAAATGTTTTAAGAGGTAATTCTGCCAAAGTCATTTGTGCAGCTACTCTTTCTTCGGCATTCTCTGCTACTATTTCTGCCATCTGATCTCCTGATCGGAGGGGACTAGCTTTGGCCAAAAGCGTTTTCAGATCAGCAAAGTGAAAGCTATGTTGACCAATGGTATGTTTATAAGTCATTATAGACACCTAAGTTTCTTAAAAATAAAGAATCACTGAGATATGAAAAACTTTAAACACTAACAATTTTAAGCTTAACACTTCAGCACTTTTAATGGTTGTAAAAATAGATCAAGCCTAACTTCAATGAACATTCAGAAAGTATTTGGAATTTTTTTTACACTATTAGGAACAGCCATATTGATGTTATCCGTGTACGCAATGATATCAGGACCGATTGTGGTTTTTGAAACAGAGGTAACTGCAATGAAAGCTATCATACCTGCCATACTCGGCATAATATTTTTCTCGGCAGGGGTTAAATTTTTTCGCTAAATGAGACTCAAAATGTCATTGATTTACAAGTAAATGCAAAAAAAAAGTGTTAGCTTATATGTCTGCTTAAGATTACTTATTCTGACTGATACTTTATAAACATGAGGGTATCATTGAGATAGTGTTCAGGATTTAGTTTTTCGCTGTTCAGCAAATCATATCAACCTTATAAACCTATGAAGAAATCACCTAATTCTGATGAGAACACAAAATTAGTCATGTATTCAGAAGAGGCATATATAATGCATCTGGGTAAGGAGTACGAGGAGAAAATTCTGAATGCTCAAAAAACCATGAATCCTGTGATTACGGTTAAAAATATCAACGGATGTAATTCTTCTATACCTCTGGAAAGGGCGCTCAACCTTCTTGAAAAATATTACAAACTGACTAAACAGTCTTCTGGTATCAAGGATGACAGTACAAAAACTAATGTAGCCCCTATTGATAAAAAGACGAAAATTAAGGATAGAAAAGTTGCTGAAAAGCTCATGCTGGCCGGCACATTTTAGTGCATTTTTGGCTGATTATTTCACTTGGTTTGCCAGCCATTCTTTGACATCATTGAAGCAATCCATATTTACCTCGTGGGCCATATCGTATTCCTTGTAGGTATAGTCCAGATGCAATGTCCTTAGATAGTCATTCGTAGCCCTTCCCAAGAAGATGGGTAACACCTGATCGCGCGTGCCATGTGTTGCAAAAACTTTCAATTTTCTAAGTTTTGGTTTGAAGTTAAGCTGAGGGGTTATCTCTTTCAGTATGTATCCGCTCATAGCCACTACACCGCTCACCCGGGATGTTTCGCTGAAAGCCGTCGCATAACTCATAATTGCTCCCTGACTGAATCCACAAAGGTAGATTTTATCCATATCAGGTTGGTATGTTTCAATTGCCTCATTCATAAAACTATTTAACAGTCGGCGGGCATGCATAACCTGCTGAATATTAGCGCTTGGAATGCCGCTGGTTAGATCAATATTGAACCAGGCATAACCACCAAAACCGTAGGATATGGGAGCCTGTACACTTAAAATCAGGTATTTGGGATCTAATAATGGGGCGAAAGAAAACAAATCCTGTTCATTACTACCTAAACCATGCAGTAGTATCAGCAATGGGGGTTTGCTATCAGACTTTGTCTGGGGATCTCTTTTGATATGTTTTAGTGAAAAGGGCATATTACTTATTCTAATGATGAGGCAAGATAGTTATGAACTTTAGAAAATACTTATTTTTTAGCAATTTACCGAATCGTATTTTTCTACTTTAATCTTAAGGATTTACCTTTTGAACTACATCTCTGATCACCTGGGCAGAATATTTAAATGCTTTCACTTCTTCTTCAGAAAGGTTAGGTTGAAAAACCCTTGTGAAACCTTTTCTTCCTGTGGTAGCAGGTAATGATAAACATACATCTGTTTCTTTTAGATAACCGTTGATCAACGTACTTACCGGAATCGTGCGGTGGTTATCCAGGTAAATGCTTTCTATCACCAGGGTAGTAGCCATTGCAATTGCAAAATTGGAGTATCCTTTTCCTCTTACAATTTCGTAACCTGAGCTGGCGGACTCTTTTATCAGCTTAGCAGATTCTTCCGCATCAGTGATAATTTCACCACCTGCAAAAGCAATGCTCAGCGCGTGAAACTGGGTGTCGCCATGTTCACCTAAAATATATGCCCTGATATCATCGGGGTGAATCCCTTTTTGTTCTGAAAGCCTCTTTCTGAGACGAGCACTGTCAATTAGTGTACCGACACCCATGACTTGCTGGGGCTTTAACTTACTCAGTTTAAGGGTAAAATAGGTCATAACATCAACCGGATTGCTCACAATTAGAAAAATTGCTTTTTGATTTTTGGCCTTAAGCTTAGGGACAATTTCTTTGAACAGCTGATAGTTTCCGGGAGCCATTTCAAAACGACTGCTAAAATGTTTTTCATAAGGAACTGATAAGCATAGCACATAAACATCAGCTGCTGGTGGATTTTCAAGAGGTGCTGCACCAATCTTCATTGATTTTTCCGTAAAAGCCTGACTATGCCTCAGATCAATAGCATCGCTTTCTGCTTTTTTGAGGTTACGGTTGACCAGTATCAGTTCATCACCTACTTCTTTGATGATTAGTGTATAGGCTATTGTGCTTCCTACGTGTCCCATACCGATGATCGCTATCTTCATATTTGCTTATTGTACATGATTGTCTAATTTCACCATATATCAATTTTTAACAATTTTTTATCTAATACCAAACCTATGAAAGCTTTACAATTGGGAATACTGAGTGTATCAGGATTCTTTCAGAAGAAAATAGCTATTCCGGTAGCCAAGTCACCCCTGATAGATATTGCCGCCATTGCTTCACGTTCGGAAGAGAAAGCAAAAAAAGCAGCCCAGGAATACGATATTCCTAAGGCTTATGGCAGCTATGAAGCGCTGCTCTCTGATGATTCAATAGAAGCCGTGTATATCCCATTGCCTAATCATCTGCACGCTCAGTTTATCAGACAGGCTGCTGATGCGGGCAAACATATTATTTGTGAAAAGCCTATCGCTTTAAATGCTAAGGAAGCTGAAGAAAGCATCGCCTATGCTAATCAAAAAGGAGTTAAAGTAATGGAAGCATTTATGTATCGCTTTCATCCCCAGTGGCAACATGCCAGAGAGTTAATTCGGATGAAGGAAATAGGAAAGGTGCAACTAGTGCAATGCTTTTTTGCATACAACAATACTGACCCTTCTAATATCCGCAATCAGGCGGATGCCGGTGGGGGAGCCATACTGGATATTGGATGTTATGCGGTTTCATCCAGCAGATTCCTGATTGGTGCAGAACCCAAAAGGGTAGTTAGCCTGACTCACTTTGATCCAGCATTAGGCACGGATATCTTGTCTACTGGCATTCTTGATTTTGGAGATAGCAGGGCAGAATATACGATTGGTACCCAGACTTTTCCTTACCAGCGGGTAAATGTGCATGGTTCAAGTGGAGTGATCTCTATTGAGATCCCTTTCAATACACCTGCTGATGTAGAGACACGTATAATAGTAACCAATAGTGTGGGTACCAGAGAAGTTTTGCTTGCCCCTGAAGATCAATACATTCTGGAATTTGAAGCTTTTGCCAAAGCCATTAAAGAAGATACAGAAGTACCTACCCCGCCGAATGATGCTATCGCGAATATGAAAGTACTGGACGCTTTGTTTAAATCATCAAAAGAGAATCAATGGGTAAGTATTAAATAAATAATTTGTTCAAAAATAATTGAACTAATAAAACCAAACTCGTTCATTGCCGTTATAACGATATTAAATAGCTAGTTTGATTATGACGGAAGAAGAACTGAAGCATGAAACGGAAGATTTGGGGCTTGCATTTGATAAGCTTGGATTAACACCTATGGCAGGGAGGGTTTTGGCCTATCTTATGTTGTCAGATCCTCCTTATCGTTCATTTGATGAAATTGTTGAGCATTTGCAGGCGAGTAAAAGTTCTATCAGCAATACCCTGAAGTATTTGGATCAGGTGGAAATGGTGAACTATAAAACCTTTCCAGGTGACAGGAGAAGATATTTCAGAGTAGCCCCAGAAAGATGGATTGCACAAATCAACATCCACGAAAAATTTCGCTCAATGGTCAATATCCTTAATCATGTGTTGGAAATTCGTAGTCAGGAAGGTGATGAATTAACCCCCGGCCTCAAAGATGTGAGAGATATGTATCTATACTTTGAAACTGAAATACCCCGCATGTTTGAGCGATGGGAAGCCATTAAGAAAAAAAGGGAAGCGTAAAAAATTTTATATTTTTAGTTCTTTTACTACAGAACTAATCAAATACATTGAATTAAATGTAATGAAATCTAATTTATCATGAAATACATGATCGTTGTCATTTCGCTACTGTTACTCTCAAATTATCTCTATGCTCAGGAAAAAGGTGAGAACATCAGTAGCTATAAGGAGGAAAAAGTATATGACCTTGAAAGTTGCATTTCCTATGGTTTAGCGAATAAAGCTACTCTCCAGGCTAAATCATTGGAAAAAGAAGCTGCTCATGAGCTAAGACAGAATGCAGTAAAGCAGCTTTTGCCAGATATTTCTTTCATTGCTAACCTTGACCATTACTGGCAAATCCCTGTGCAGGCTTTTCCCGCCGAGCTAGCCGGAGGACCCGAAGGAGAATTTATTCCGGTTAGGGTGGGTACTCCCTGGAATCTCAATGCGGGAATAAGTACAGAAATAGATTTGATCAATGCTTCAAAATGGAAGGAGATCAGGGTTGCAAACCTCAGGCAGCAAATGAATACCTATGAGTTTGAAAATGAGGAGGCATTGCTGAAGCAATATATTGCATTGGCTTACTATAATACCCAGCTCGCTAGTCAACAGTCATATTTTTCAGAACAAAACTTTGAAGTCCAGCAAGCAGTCTTTGTGTATGTTAAGTCAAGATTTGATGAAGGAGTAGTAGAACAAATTGACTACAATAAGGCTGAGTCAGCTATGCTTAATGCTAGAAATCAATGGAGGTTATCACAAAAAAATGCTCATAATCAAGAGCTGGAGCTTAAGTTTTGGATGGGAATGCCTATTGATGAAGCTCTTCAGCTGGTAAAAGTGAGCTGGAAGGCTGATTGGATAGGAGCTAATAAATTTGATAGTCTTTACCTGCAAACTCACCCTGCTTATCAGGCATTGCAAAGCCAGGTACTTCTTTCCGAAAATCAAATGCAACAAATAGGAGTGAGCAGATTACCGAAATTAACTGCCTACGCTGGCTATTCACAATTAGCTTTCAGAAATGATTTTGATTTCTTTGATGGTAGTCGTGAATGGTACAGTACCGGCCAGCTGGGGCTCCGGCTCAATATTCCAATCTTCAGTCGGGGTCAGATTTCCGGAGATGTCAAGATTAATCGTTTGCAGCTAGACCAGGCACAAAAAAAGCTAAGTGATTTTGAGCTTGAAAAAAGGATGGAGTATCAACAGTTAATCAATGATCTTCAAACAAGTCAGGAAAGTATTGAAAGCCAGGAAAGACAGCTTAAGCTTGCTCAGGAAAACCAAAAAATTGCCCGGGTAAAGTATGAAAACGGAGTCTACACATTCTCAGATTATCTGGAAGTTCAAAAGGAAGTATTGCAAGCACAAAAAAATTATCTGGAATCCTTTGCCAGATATTATTCTGCTCAAGCTGAACTGAACTACTTACTTCAAAAGTAAACCTCATGAGAGTTTCATTCAAGTTATTATTAATTCTAGGAATCGGTTTCCTAAATGCCTGCCAGTCTGAGCAGGAAACGATTAGCCCTGAATATAAAAAATTGACCAGTGCGGTCTATGCTTCAGGCAATATAGAGCCGCTAAATGGATATCAATTATTTGCACCTTCTGCTGGAATTTTACAGCAGAAATTAGTCAATGCCGGAGATAAGGTAATACAAGGACAGCCCTTGTTTATCATTAGTCAGGAATCTTCTTCTTTACAGTTAGAGAACGCCAGAGAGAAACTGTCTACCGCCAAAAGAAATGCTGCTGATAATTCATCAATGTTAAGAGACTTACAATTCAAGCTTGAACAGGCAAAAGAACAGTATTTACAGGATTCGGTGAATTACGAACGGCAGCAAAGTCTGATGAGTCAGAATGCTACCTCAAAAACTGCGGTAGAACAGGCAAGGTTAGCTTTTCTAAATTCAAAAAGTACTTTTCAATCATCAAAAGTAAACTTAGCGCAAAATCGTCAGGATTTAAAAGACAGGTTGAAGGAAGCTGAGATTCAGTATCAGCTTGCAGCAGAAGAGCAAGGGAACACAGTGATGAAAAGTCGCATCAACGGCAGAGTTTATCAAACTTATCTGAAGGAAGGGGAGATGGTCAGTACTAATCAACCACTGGCTAGTATTGGTGATGATGATGAATTCTATTTGCAATTAATTGTAGATGAAAGAGATATTGCGAAAGTAGAACCTGGCATGAAGGTGCTTTTTTCTACCGAAATTCTTACAGACAGTGTCCTGGAAGCTGAAGTTACAAAAATCTATCCTTATATGAATGAGGAAAATCGTTCTTTCAGAGTAGACGCCATCATACCTAATACCAGTATATCTCTCTACGATGGTGCATCCGTTGAAGCAAACATCATTATTGAGCAGAAAGATCGTGCATTAGTGATTCCCCGTGCTGCGCTTATTGGTGAAGATAGCGTGCTGGTAGAAAGGGATGGTGAGGCAGTTAAGGTAAAAATCGTTAAAGGAATACAGAATCTTGAAATGGTTGAGATCTTAAGTGGGATTGAAGAAGACGCAAAACTGATTACACAAAGATGAAAAACTTTAAGCTAAGTTATCAAATTGCTAAAACACATCTGCGAGCAAGGTTGAAACAAACCATTGTGGCTACCCTGGGCGTAACTTTCGGCATTGCGGTATTTATTTATATGATAAGCTTTATCACCGGTAGCAATGATTTTTTCATTGATATCATGATGACGAATTCTTCTCATGTACATATTTACAAAGAGATCAAAGCCAAAGAAAACACCTTAGTGGATAAAGTTTTTAGCGGCGATGAGTATGTGAATCAAGTTACCCATGTCAAGCCAGAAAGTTCGGGCGTTAATATCAAAGATGGATTTGAGATCGTAAAGATTCTGCGTGAGGACCCACGAGTATTTGGTGTTTCCCCTACGGTTACTTCACAGGTATTTTATCGTTATGGTTCTGCTAATCTTACCGGTACAATCACCGGCATTGAACCTGAGCAGGAAGATAAACTTTTTAGGCTGGGAGAGAAAATTACTACTGGTGAACTGGAAGGTTTATATACTACTTATAATGGAATCATTATGGGAAAAGGCCTGGCAGAAAAACTAAATGTAGAAACCGGTGACCGAATCAATGCTACTACCCCCGAGGGAAATACGCTGATGTTGCAGATTGTAGCTATTTTCCGTACGGGATTGGTTGAAATTGATAACTCGCTAAGTTATGCTACTATCAAAACTGTACAGAAAATACTAGGTGAAAATGGTAACTACCTCACCGATATTAAGCTTAAGCTTCATGACTTGAATACTGCTGATGTGGTGGCCAGAGAATACGAAAAGCAATTCGGATACAAAGCAGACGACTGGATGACAGTGAATGCTGCCATGATGGCCAATGTGGATCTTAATAATATCATTGTATACGGCGTAGTCATTGCCATACTATTCGTTGCCGGTTTTGGTATTTACAATATACTGACCATGATGATCTATGAAAAAATGAAAGACATCGCTATTCTGAAGGCAATGGGATTCTCCGGAAAAGATGTGAGGCAAATCTTCATGACCGAAGCCTTGGTGGTTGGTCTCATTGGAGGCGTTTTGGGTTTAATATTAGGGTTCTTGCTTGCTTATGCCATGACATTTGTTCCTTTTGAAAGTGATATCATGATTGAGATGGATCATCTTCCAGTCAATTTCAAACTGTCATACTATATCGCTGGTATTGCTTTTGGCTTGATTACCACAACCTTTGCCGGCTATTTTCCCGCTCGCAAAGCTGCTAATGTTGATCCAATCGCCATTTTAAGAGGTTAATTTTCTTTGCAAATTTATTAATTATGGCTACGCTCTTATCTGCAAGAAATATTAACAAATATTTCTACGAACCTACCAAATTTCATGTGCTAAAAGATATCAACTTTGACATAGAAAGGGGAAAATTCGTTTCTATCATTGGTAAATCCGGGAGTGGCAAATCTACCCTCATGTATCTTTTATCCACAATGGATACCGATTATGAAGGAAAAATTACAGTTAACGGAGAACTTCTTACCGGTAGAAAGCCCGAAGAACTTGCTCGTTTTCGCAACGAAAATATTGGCTTCGTTTTTCAATTTCACTATTTACTTCCTGAGTTTAGCGTCTTACAAAATGTTATGCTCCCCGCCTTGAAACAGGGTAAGTATTCCGAAGCAGAAATACGCCAAAGAGCACTTGATAAGCTATCTCTACTGGATATTAAAGATCAGGCGGATAAGAATGCTAACAAATTATCAGGTGGGCAGCAGCAACGCGTTGCTATCGCCAGAGCACTTATCAATGATCCCCTCATCATTATGGGTGATGAACCAACCGGTAACCTGGATTCTCACAATTCTGAAATTGTATTTGAGATATTAAAAGAACTTACCCAAAAACAACATCAAACCATTATTGTAGTCACCCATGATGAGGATTTTGCCAAACGTACTGATCAGGTGATTGAAATGGTAGATGGAGAAATCGTCGGTAGCCATCTGATTGATGCTGCTCAATAAAACATTATGCTGGTTTTATATTGAGATTTATGAGGTTTTGCTATATTCATGAAGCTAATCTATAATTTAAATGTTACATGACCTCTACGCCCTGGCATACATCAGTATCGCTTTAGAGGAGTTCGACAAACCTAAACTCGTTGCACTTGCAAACCACGCCAATCAAAAAAACAAGAGATTGGATGTTAGTGGATACCTATGCTTTAAGCACAATATGTTTTTTCAATATTTGGAAGGTAGTAAAATCAATGTAATTGGTCTCATGAATGAAATAGAATTGGACAGCAGGCATCAGGTGATCAACGAGATACATTTTGGACATATCACTGAGCGAAAATTTTTAGGATGGTCTATGCGTTATCTTGATGATGAGCAACTCCGAAATGTGAATCTGGAAGATATGCTAAAATGGATCTTTTCCAGCATGAAAACAGAAAGTTCGTCAGTTGATTTACTTAAAAATAAAGTGCAGAGTATGATTGATCAGATCAAAGTACTGCGTGGTAAAAATGTAATTTCCTGAATTTGTAATTTGCAGGCTTAAAATTTACCAATCTGAAGTTAAACCTTCTTTGAGCGCTTTTTCATAGTTTTTGGTATCAAAAATGTAAAGATAAGGTGCTTTGTGTGCGCCTCCCATTCTTCTTTCATCCAGCCTTTTGAGGATACCATAACTTAATATTTTACGCTGGAAATTTCTTCGGTCTAAACTTTTGTCAAGTAAAGTTTCGTACAAAGCCTGTAGCTCAGGCATAGTGAATTTTTCTGCGAGTAGGTTTTTACCAATGGGCTGATATTTCAATTGCCTTCTTAATGTTAAAAGAGCTTTTGAAATGATTTCTGCATGATCTAAAATTAAGGTGGGTATTTCTTCAAGAGAAAACCACTCGCAGGCTTCAGATATCCGGTCAGGTTGCGGAATAACCTTGGAGTAATCTACCAGCGCGTAATAACCAATGGTAATGAAACGCTGCATGAACCATTCTTCAAGAGCCGGATCAATCACTCTCTTACTAAAAAGCTCTTCATTATGGTTTTGATCATTTCTCTTGACCTCACCAAAGAGGTGAAACTGTTGCAGGAAAATATGGTCTAAACCAGTTCTTTCTTTTAATACCCGAATGGCTGCATGATCTACGTCTTCATCTTTATCAATAAATCCCCCTGGTAAGGCCCACTTGTCCATGTTTTTCATTCTTAGAAGTAATACTTTAAGCTGGTTTTCATGAAAACCAAAAATTACACAGTCCAGGGAGATTGAGGGGAGAAGTTGATTTATGTTTTGATTCACAGTTTATCGCTCGGTTACTTCGCTAAATATGAAAGAATGAAGTGAAAATTAAAAAAAAATAAAAGATCAGATGGTAATGAAGTATGAACATACTGGCGAATCTTCATTTTAATACTTGACGATAACAGTAATCATATTCATATGATACTGAGAATGTTAAAATATATTACTCAAGCATCCTACTGATACCAAAAATTACAAAGCCAAAGCTAAGGGTTTAAGGTCAATGATTTCCTTCCTATCAAATCACCTCTACCATTGAAAAGTCGTACTTCAGCGGGTTTAGCTGCCTGACTTGGATTGAAATACTGTACTGTCCAGGTCGGAAAATTATCTCTGGGTTTTTCTGAAAATGGTATTTTTACCCCATCAGAGTAGAATGCTAATTTCACATTCTTGTTCTCAGATGCGGTAGCGTTGATCCAGAGGTAAACGGGTACACCATTTCCAACATTAAATGTATCCTGCGAAGGAGGAGGGTTAGTAATTTCGTCTCTGGTAGGCTCTTTGGTTAAAAAACGTATGTCGTCCTCGTTCTCAATATTTGCATACTGATTAACGATATTAGAATATTCTATGTATTTATTATTGGCTGTTTGAAACTCGCTTGTTCCTCTCCGCAATGATGCAGCTTTTTTCCAGGCATCAAGATGTTGGGATACTGTCACCATACCTGCTTCATTCAAAGCTTGTGCTTCATTAAAACTGTTCAGAATATCTATTTTCTTTTCAATTGACTGTTGGCTATCCTCATTCAGAAATTTTTTGTTTTGATCAGATAGTAACCTTTCATATTCTGATAGCAGGACATCATCACTGCTATTCATAACTCCACTTTCAATCATTTTGATGGTATCCTGAATATCTTTTACTCTGAACACCTGTTCAACGTCATTGAGAGAAATAGACTTGTCGGTAAATCCCATTCTCCGGAGAATTTCGGCTTTCAAAGAATCTGATTCTCTACGGGCGTTTTCAGCTGTTTGCAAGCTTCCATCAGCAATATGGTAGAAGTACAGTGTAGCTAAAAAGAGTAAAAAACAGATACCGCCCGCAATACCTACGATGAGGTTTATTTTTTTTGCTCGCTTCGCTTTTTGCCTTTGCTCTTCTTCTTTTCTCTTGTATTCTGCTTCTATCGCTGCTTTTTCTTCTGTTTCTTTAAGTTGTTGTTCTCTCCGACTTTTTCTAAGGTAACTTTGTACTTCTTCAAAATTATCGTCATAACGTTCTGCCCATGCCTGGTTGGTATTCTGCTCTTCTCTCCAGTTGAGGGCAAACAGTAGGTAGGGATCAGTAAGCAGCGATGTCTTTTCTTCTTTATACAATATAGCCGCATCAGATAAGCGCTGATACGTGCGGACAGATTCCTGCTCCTCACTGGTCCAACGAATCAAACGTTTCCAGATGCGCATAAAACTTTCGTGCGAAATGTCTATGATGGTATTGGGTTCCAGGGGCTGGCCTGCTGGGGGCATTAAAAAGGAACGACTGGGCTTACGAAAGACTTCTATCACATCTTTAACCTCATCCTCGCTGGCTTCGGCAATATCGCAGAGGGTACTGAGCTTGGTAGGTCTTCTCACCCCTCTGCTATCTGAACCAACATCGGTGAGCGCTTTGAAGATTTTTTGACAAACGATCTTAGACCTTCCGGAAGGCAATTCCTTGTAAGCTCTTTCTGCGTGTTGGTCCAGCGCTTCCGACATGGTACCAATTCTTTGGTAATGTTCTAAGTCCAAAGGTTGGTCTGGCTTTTCTTCTTGTTCCCAGGCTGCCCAGGTGCGGTTGAGTGCATGTTGCAAAATGGACAATTGATCAGGATTGTCTCCCACATCATTGATCAACCTCATAAGCAGGCGATCGGTGATTTTACCCCCCGCTACTTCTATTGGTCCCGTAATTGCGCTTTTGCGTTCTCTACGCTTCATCCTGGGGACCAGATACTGCCCTTCGTTGATCATTTCGGGCAGCCCCCTGAATTTTGAGCAATCTCCCAAAAAGTCTGAACGCATGGTAATGACTACGTAAATGGGGAGCTCATTTTGCTTCGCTGCTTCTAATAGCAGGTTAACGAACGCAATGGCACTATCTTCGTTTTCACGGCCCTGAGTACGTAAATTCTGAAAGCGAAATAGTTCTTCAAACTGGTCTACTACGATGAGTAAATTGCTATCACGGGGTAGCCGAGCCTGTTTGTAGCTTTCAATTAAGCCCAGTTTGCTTCTCTGTAAATTTGTGGTAAGCACTGCCGAAAGAGGAAGTTTACCCACCTTATCAGTAGGAAATAGAATGCCCGGCTTTGCCAAAGCCAAAGCCATTTCCCTGATAGGATCATTGCCGGGACGAAACTTGGCAATACGCCAACTGCTACCTGCTTTGGGCATATACCCCCCATGTAAGGCAGGAAAAAGGCCGCAGTTGACCAAAGAAGATTTTCCACTACCCGATGTGCCTACCACTGCCAGAAAACGACGTATACTGAGCTTGTTGATCAGTTCATCAACCTGCGTTTCTCTGCCAAAAAAAAGATAGTTCTCTTCTTCATTAAATGGACGTAGGCCAGGAAAAGGATTGGTATTGACAGAAGTTAATATCATAATACAGAGACTTGTTCTATTTTTTTCAGAAACTCATTCATTAGTTCAGGTGAGAAGCCTCCCATGCCATTAATGACATTTTCCATTCCCAGCTCTATCATCTCAATTTTGTCTACTGTATCAGGATCAGCCAGATAAGTATAGGTAGCAAGCAAAGGTTTTTCTCTTTGATAGCTGTTAATTTTCTTGATCTCACTCATCTTACTTCGCTTCCAGTATTCATCTCCATTTCCATAAAAAAGCAGTATAGCATCACAGCTTTTCAGATTTTCTTCCAGGTCATTACGGATACTACTACTATCACCTTCAAAGAGAGGGATGTTAACTTCCAGCTGTTTGGAGATCAGGAATTTACGTATTGGGAGAGTTTCCGCTCTGTCTTTTGCATCACAGATCAGAAAGATTTTTTTCTCTGAGCTTTCTTGGTCGGATAAGACAGTTTGATTTGGATTTTCTAGCTGCCTTAGTTTATCAAAAATGGTGGATTTGAAAACTTCAAGGCTACCTTCAATAACATCAGCGCCTCTTTGAGCATCTTCGTTTTCGTTAATATTTTGAATAAATTCTCTTTGCCTTTCATCTTGAACACCAGTACGATTGGCAATCCAAATCATACGGCTTAATGTATTTGTTTTACACTTTTCGGCAGCTATTTCATTCTGCAAAATGATAGCGGACTTTTCTTCAGGGCCATCAGGTATTCCCCCATAGAGTTTTCCTACCAGATGTATGGCAAGCTGTGATTTATCCAGTGCATCACTAACTTCCTGCTTAAACTGATCAGCATAGATGGATAAACTTGTATCCGGTAATACCTCATAGCCATGACCTTTCAGTTCTCTAACGAGCTGGTCTCTGGCTTCTAATAGTTCATAGCTGGTTTGAGCTACATAGATTGTACTCAGTTTCTTCTTACCAGTAGATATATCTTTTGCTGGATTATCGGGAACAGTTTCATCACGGGCTTCATTCAACATGTTGATAATTTCCTGTATGTCGTAAGCCAGGTCATCCACCCGATTGAGGTATGCCTGCTCTGCTTCGCCTCCAAAAATTTTATTGAATTCTTTGGGACGACCATTTTCATCAAGCTTAAAAAACTCATAACCCAGCGATTCTGCTATTTCCTCAGGCATCTTTTCTCTATTGACAGGAGTTTTGATCACCTTCAGTATGCGAGACTTGTTTTCAACCCTGATACCCAGATTTTGTGTAGCCGCTTTGTAAAACTCTTTAATTTCTTTAGTACACCATTCAGAATTTATGTAACGAGGAGAAATCACAGAGATAAAGAGGGCTGTTTTTGGAAATTGCTGCACGATTTCATCGCTAAAGATATCCAGACCCTTTAGTTTGTTGTCTCTCCAGATCTTGACGTTTTCACCCAGTTTCATACTAACCAGAGACTCCAGTGAGGCATGAAAGTCTGATATCCAGCCTTCATCTTCATCACTTATCGGTTTATTGTCTATGTGTGCATAACTAATGAATGCATGTTTCTCAAATTTCATGGTAATAAGGATGATAATGGGGTAAAATAATATTGGCTACTTCTGTATTATTAAATGACACTTTTTTCCATAGAAGGAGTAGTAGCAATAGGTTTTTTATCTACCGATTTCTCCATTTGTTTGGACCAGGTAGCGTTCTCTTTGGAAATGATCATTTCAACATTTTGTACAAGAAGGTTGAAGGCTCCTTCTTCATGATAAGGGTCAGTATTAGTGAGGTACAAGAACTTCTGGAGTTTGAGTGATTCACTTGTACTTCGGTAAGAAATCCAGTTCTCCTGATATTTGTATAAGCTATTAACTGCGGTGATAGCAGCTACAGTAACGCCTATCACTCCGACGATAATTGCAATAAAATTATACTCAGAGGTATAAGCCGAAAGAAATGGAATGGAAGATGAAGAAACAACTGTAATAAGTTGCAAACGCTTGTACATGCGTTGGTTGGAAGAACTCTTGCGGCCATACCATACAATCTGGTCTTCCAGCCTAGTTTCAACGTATTCTTCAGGCGTAACACTCATACTTAGGTAGTTTAAGGTTATGTAGGCAAGCATAAACGGTTAGGCACGTTTACTGGTCGGTTCTGCTTTGCTGAAACTAAGCATTTGTGACTATTTTTCCTAATAAAAAGGCTTTTTGAGAAATTTCTATATAAAAAAAAGCTGAGCGTATAAGCTTCTTTGAATATTTTTGGTGCTAGTAGTAATAATTAATATTGCATTAGTATTAAATGTGTTCTTTGATGTAGATATAATATGCGGGAAAAGCTAAATTTACCACCCTGACATTTGAACTGAATCATCACTTTTATGATAGCCTACGAACTGAGTAATTCTGAAGACACACTGCATCAGATACTGGAGCTACAGTTTAAAAATCTGGAATCACAGATCAGCATAAATGAGCTAAAAAAAGAAGGATTTGTAACAGTTCACCACACTTTGGAATTACTATCTACCATAGGAGGAAATTTTGGTCACATGGTGGCAAAAGCTAATGGTGATGTAGTCGCTTATGCACTTGTCATGCTCAAAGAGTTTGGGAACAGTATACCTGTGTTGGTTCCCATGTTTGAAAAGATCAATACGCTGCAATTCAAAAATAAGGCGTTATCAAATACGAATTATCTGGTGATGGGACAGGTTTGTGTAGATAAAGCCTTTAGAGGAAAAGGTTTGTTTTATGAACTCTACACCCAGATGAAACTACATTTATCCCATGAATTTGATTACCTGATCACTGAAGTGGCTACCCGTAATCCCCGCTCAATTCGTGCGCATCAAAAGCTGGGATTTGAATGCATCTACAATTATCAGGCTGATGGTGAAGACTGGGATATACTACTGTGGGACTGGAAATAATATTAATGATTCAATTTCAGAAATTATGCAAGAACCTGTACGCTGTGACTGGTGCCTGAAAGACCAGCTTTACAAAGACTATCACGACTTTGAGTGGGGTATACCCGTTCATGATGATCAAAAATGGTTTGAGAAAATCATACTTGACGGTGCTCAGGCCGGATTGAGCTGGTATACGATTTTGGTGAAAAGGGAAAATTACCGGAAAGCTTACGAAAACTGGGATATCGCTAAAATTGCTACTTATGGAGAGGAAGACTATAACAGGTTGATTAACAATGCAGGAATCGTACGGAACAAATTAAAAGTAAAAGCATCCATCCTGAACGCGCAGGCTTTTCTCAGAATACAGGAAGAATACGGGAGTTTTGATCAGTATATCTGGCAGTTTACCGGCAACAAAACCATCATCAACTATCCTGAAAAACTAAGTGATGTTCCCGCAATCAGTCCTGAATCAGACGCGCTTAGCAAAGACCTCAAGAAGAGAGGATTCAAATTTGTAGGCTCTACAATCTGTTATGCCTTTATGCAGGCGGCCGGTATGGTAGACGATCATCTGGTAAGTTGCTGGAGAAAAACTGATACATTAAGATTGTAATGTAAAGTTAAATATTCTGTGCTTTTGTCAGTTTTTTGTTCAATATCTGCTCCAAAAGCTCGTTCGGCCACATAGGAGAAAGTCTGTCATTCGTTCCAAATAAGTCAACATACGCTATTTCACAGCTCATTGAAGATTCCTCCCAATGCTGAAAGTTGGCCGAATATCCAACTGATTTGTTCTGTAAAGGATAAAGAAGAATGCCTCTGTGCGCATTGAAAAAACGATTGTAAATGTAAATCTGCTTGAGGTCAGCATCTTCCGGTTCATTGTTTTTAAGCAGCTTCCATTTGGTATCCAGAATGATATTTTCTCCATTGGCAGTAGTAAGAAGCATATCAGGTCTGATGCTTCTTCGCCTCCAGAATTTGCTGAGAGTCTGTGATTTAATTTTACAACCGTAGGAGGGGGCAAGTTCACAAAGCTTCTTGTTTACATATTCCTCAAAAAGCTGTTGCATGTTTATTAAAAAACAATGACATCTAAGATCCCCAAAACTTACTTTAGGTTTAAGTTCAAAAAGAATCATTCTTGCCCATTGAATTGCCTTTTCATAATGCACCTCATTTCTGGAAAGCTTTATCCGATTAATTTTTTGTATATCAATACTGGAAGTTGAACTGGGGAAGTAGGCTAGTAACTTCTGGGTTTTTGAGATGATTTCCTGATTTGACGTCAGAGACAACACTTTTTCCAGTGCTTCTTTAATATAATCGTTCAGCAAATGTTGGGTGTCAAAAACCTGATGCTCAGCGTAAACTTTTTCCTTATGAACACAATTCTTACGAATCTGCTCGCTGAACAATATTCTGCCACTGAACTTGTGTTCATTCTTTTGCTCTTTACGGTAATGCTTAACCATACCCTTAGCTGCCAGTGCTTCTACTTCTTTGATAAACTGCAATAGGAAAAGATCAAATAATTTTCCCTTTCCCTGAGCCAGACTACTGGGTAAATGCATGGAAGGTAATCTTCCGGTAGTTTTTAACATGTCCAGCAATAACAGTTGGGCCTGAGCGCTACCTTGCTGAGATGTCTTAGGCAGAATTTCAATAGTCAAATGATCTAAGGCGATCACCCCCACATAATGAAGAGCACGGATTCCCTGATGTATGATCTGAAAATAGGGAGGGTATTGGGTTTCATTAAGGCGCAACAGTTGTTCCCAATGATGGGCGGTAAACACCACACCCTCTTTCACATCACCTATACGTAATGTCTGATGCTCAAATATCTGAATATGATGATGGCTGCTCTTTCTCATAAATCTTCCTTACTGCCTCTAAAAATGCTTCATTGGACAAAGGACGCAAAACATACGATTTTTTATCGTAATTATCATCGAGTACCGGATATTCGGTGTCATACTTTGGAAAGAAAAAATTCTTTTCGTCATGAGTGTCCGCAAAAAAAGCCTGCCCGATCACCCATTGTATTTTGCTGTAATCGTCAAAAAAATATTCCTGCAAGAGAGGAATAATCTGTTGATAAAATACTTCTTTTAGCTTATTTAAAGGATCTGGGTCATGTAATACCGGCAAAAAATAGGCATGGCCAAGCGTATGTTCTCTGTCCAGCAGGCGTACTAAACGAGCGTTCATCATGCGCAGCATTTTCTCAAGATCAACCTTTTTGGAGATATCGTTCGTTTTTGTGGTATATTTTTCCGTTTCTTCAGCAGCCATTGAGGAATCTGATAATTTTGCATCATTATCAGTTTTCAGTAAGTATGCTTCAGAGCGAACTTCCTGAAAATCAAAACGACGTCTTAATGCAGTATCCAGATTGCTGATGCTTTTGTCCGCAGTGTTCATACTGGCCAGAATATATAGATTAGGCGGCACACTGAACCTTTCTCTTGAATAGGGTAAAATCGTACTAAGACCCAGAGTATTTCCTGCTCTTTTATCTTTTTCTAGCAAGGTGATCAATTCTCCCAGTATGGCCGCCACATTTCCGCGGTTGATCTCATCAATGATCAGTACAAAATTTCCGGCTTTGTTAAAGTCATCTTCTTTAAGATGTTGGTATTCAAAGTTACTGATTTCCCGCTTCATGTTCTGGTACAGTTCATCATTGACTGGCCTGCCCATGAGCCGGTGATTACTAAGCAGGTAATTGTAAGTGGTGTTTCGTGTATTTTCAAAAATTTTGAGACGGTTAAAGACCGACCAGTAAAGACTTGCGTTACTTTTTCCTGTCACTTTCTGAATATCTTCATTTACATGTTCAATGTCGTCTACAGTATTAAAATGACGATACATCATAGCCATGCTAACCTTAGTGACACCGTAAGTGCGGCTCCCTCTGCCATAGCGGAACTGCAGCGTGTCATTCTTATTGATATCTACCAGATAAAGCGGCTTTTCAGATTTGGTCTCAAAGACCACTTCCTGATTGTCATCCTGCATACTTCTTTTAAGATAGTCAAGAAACTCATAATAGATCGCGTCAAAGTTACGTTTATACTGACCTTCACTGTCTTGCAGTAATCTTTTCTGCTGGTTCTGGTACAGTGAATAGGCAGCATTTAAGCATATTTGCTTAAAAATTCCATCCTCAATATCATAGTAAAGGTCGTCTTTTTCATTTTTAAAAGGCTTTAATCCTTCTACAAAATCTTCGTAAGAAAAAGAAGGGTGAAATGTGATCAGTGCTATTTTACCTTCTCTCTGGTATTTTTCAAATTTTGCCTGAAGCAGATGGGCTTGATTTAAGGGGTAGGCTTTCTCAAAAGTTTGCTCATCAGATTTTTCCACAATGCGCACTGCCTGCCGGATGCATTGCAATGTCTTACCTGTACCGGGTGGACCATAAAAAATCACATTGAGTGGGTAGGAAAAAAAGTCATTTTTCATCATCCAAATTTACATAACGAACTTATTGAAGCAAAATTGATAAGTTGCTGATTTGTAATGCTTTAAAAATTACTAACAAACATATGCTTAGGAAACATGATCATCAAAACTAAAGTCAATACCAAACAGATTATCTTCTAAAAAAGAACAGCAGAGGAAAGCTTCCGATATATTAAGCGTAAGTTCTTACAGAAGAAAAATCAGATAAACCTGATCAATTATAATTTTTACAAATCCATCAATAATTAACGGACTTGTTACTGATTTTTGTATTAATGGGAGAAGTTTGCTTCTATTCCTGATAAAATACTATTGCTTGATTGAAAATAAAATAAAGGCTCAAGCATAATTTTTTAATAATTAATAAAAAAATAGCATCCTTTTTTAAACTTATTCTCTTTTGATTTTTTCTTAGGTAAGCATCACTATGCTTTTTTTTACTATTATGTGATTTTTTAAATATTTTTTTATGAACATTTCTATTGTGTTTTCTCAGTTTTTTCGGCTTGTCGCTTCTGGGATGATGTGCTTAGTAATTTCTATAATTCCGGCAGTATCCCAAGATCTTAGCATAAGCGGTCAGGTTTTAGCGCCCGACGAGACCCCTATTCCAGGGGTAAACGTGGTCGTTAAAGGCTCTAATCAAGGAACAGTCACTGATATTGATGGTAATTATAATATTGGCGTCCCCAGTGAAAATGACACCTTGATTTTTTCTTTTGTAGGGTATGCCAATCAGGAAATACCTATTAGCGGACGTTCTACAATTGATGTAACCCTTCAGGAAGATGTGGAAGAACTTTCCGAAGTTGTTGTAGTGGGTTATGGTACCCAGCGGAAAAGCGATCTGACAGGTTCTGTTGCCCAATTAGATGGTGAAGAAATTAATTCTGTTCCTTCTCAGTCTCCTTTACAGGGGCTTCAGGGTAAAGTAGCAGGAGTACAGGTCACCAGCAGTTCCGGTGCACCTGGTGCTGCACCTTCCATCCGTATTCGCGGTACGGGTACGCTGAACGATGCATCTCCACTGTTTGTAGTAGATGGTGTGCTTTTAAGAGAAGCAGAAGATATTAATTACCTGAATTCTGATGACATCGCTTCTATGGAAATCCTGAAGGATGCATCGGCCACTGCCATTTATGGTGCCAGAGGAGCCAATGGAGTGGTAATTATTACGACCAAGCAGGGGGAAGAAGGTGAGGCCAGAATCAATGCTGATGTATCCTATGGTTTTCAGACAATCCCTGATAAAATTGACATGCTCAATGGCCCGCAATGGAGAGCATTAGCCAATGATATTGATCCCTCAGCATATCCGATAGAAGATGTGCCCAATACAGATTGGCAGGATTTGATTTTTGATGAACCGGCAGGTCTGTTGGATGCCAACCTATCCATATCGGGGGGAAGTGAAAAAGTACAATATTATGTAGCTGGAGGGTATTTTAATCAGGAAGGTGTAGTACCTTCATCTGACTTTGAACGTATTTCTCTGCGCTTAAATAATACGTATGTACTTTCGGATTTTTTCAAGGTAGGTCATAATATTTCTATAGCACGTACCAGGCGTAACAATGAGCCGGGAGGAATCATAGCAGCAGCTTATCGCGCTCGCCCTGATATTGCACCCTATACTTCTGAAGGAGATTTTGCTGAAGTACCTTCTCTCTCCAATCCCCTGGCGGCTATTGAGTACAACAACAGCAACTCAACCGGGCTTAGCGCTGTAGGTAATATATTTGCTGAAGTCACTTTTCTGGAAAATTTCAGATTACGCAGTAGCTTCGGGATAAGCGCTGATTTCAACAAATCAACCAATTTTACCCCTGAATATTTCGTATCATCCGTCCAGCAAAATCAGCTTAGTGACTTAAGCGTAAGACGTGAGGAAGATACACGTTGGTTTTGGGAAAGTACCCTTAATTATGAAAAGGAATTTGGGCTGAACCGTTTTGATGGTCTGGTAGGCTTTACCCTTCAGGAAGAGAGATTTGAATTCCTGGAAAGTCGTACCGAAGGGCTGCTAAGACCCGATGAATCGCTTCGTTTTATTGATGCAGGCCAGATTGATGAAGAGCAAACCGATGGAAACGGTAATCAGCAGGCGATTCAGTCTTTCTTATTTCGTGCAAACTATGCCTACGACAGCCGTTATCTTTTAACGGTTACCGGTCGTTTGGATGCGTCATCTGTTTTTGGTGCAAATTACCAATATGGCTTTTTCCCTTCAGTAGGTGTGGGTTGGAATATTGCGCAGGAAGCTTTTCTGGAAAACAGTAATTTCTTCACTACCTTAAAACTACGGGGTAGCTGGGGGATAACTGGTAATGACAGGATAGGAGCAGAGGCACGCTTCCCCTTAATCAATACCGGGCTGGATGCGGTATTTGGACCTGGAGAAAACCTCTCACCTGGTGCTACAGTGGGTGTAGCTGCCAATGAAGATCTTCGCTGGGAAGAAACCACCCAATATGATGTGGGACTGGAAATCGGTGTTTTGGATGGAAGACTTAATATTGAAGCTGACTACTATGACCGGATTACCAATGATATATTGATTCCCATCTTTGTTCCCGGTTATTATGGAAACGGGCCATTTGTCAGTGTGGTATTCAACACTGCTGAAGTGCAGAATCGCGGCTTTGAGTTTAATGTAAACTGGAGAGAACAAATCGGTGACTTCAGCTATAGCATTGGAGCAAACGGAACCACTGTGAATAATGAATTATTGGAAATAGGTTCTGAATCCGGTGTCAACTCATTCATCACAGGAGGTAGCTTGAATAATGGTCAATTGGTAACCAGAACTGAAGTAGGGCAACCAGTAGGATCATTTTATGGATACCAGATTGCAGGAGTATTTCAAGACCAGGACGAAGTGGATTCTTATCCTACTATTGGCGGTCAGAGTGTTGGTGACTTCCGGTATGTAGATAACAATGGCCTAAATGAAGAAGGTGAACTGATAGGAGAGGCTGATGGAAATCTAACTGAAGCTGATCGTAATTATATAGGTTCACCCATACCCGATTTTATCTATGGATTTAATTTTAACCTGGGTTATAAAGGCTTTGATCTGGCTATGGATTTTCAGGGTCAGGTAGGTAATGAAATCTATAATGGTAAACGTGCACAGCGTTTTGCATTGGCTAACTATCAGTCTTTATGGCTTGACCGCTGGACAGGACCAGGTACAAGCAACAGCGTACCACGAGCCAGTGCAGGGGGAGTTAACTTTTTACCCTCTGAGTTCTTTGTAGAAGACGGAAGCTATCTCAGACTGCGTACTATCACTTTAGGTTACGAGCTTCCGGCAGCAATGTCTGAAAATCTAAACCTTACCCAGGCAAGAGTTTATTTGAGAGGGACTAACGTATTTACCCTTACTGACTATTCAGGATACACGCCTGAAATCGGGGTAGGAAATCCTACTGCTGCGGGAATTGATCTGGGCGAATATCCTGTCACATCTATTTATTCTGTAGGAATCAACATCACATTGTAATTTAGAAATTAAGGTATTATGCATACTATAAAATCATATATCATACTATTTATCGTAGGAGGCTTGTTGCTTTTGAGCAGTTGCGAAGATTTTCTTGAGAAAGAACCTCTGGGAGATTTAACTACTGAAGCTTTTTATGAGAGTCAGGACGATGCGGTATTGGCTACCAACGCCATCTATAATGCTTACCGTGCCTGGTTTGTTACCGGTGGTTTCCCTATTGCAGATATCATGTCGGATGATATGGTGAAAGGGAGTAGCCCGGCAGATGCTGCCTTTTTATCAGATATCAACAACTTCAATTTTACCCCTGGTGAAGGTACGTTTTCCAACATATGGTCGGCACTTTTTGTAGGTGTTCGCCGTGCTAATATTGTACTGGAAGAAGTACCTGATATTGAAATGGATGAAAATTTGAAAAGCCGTTTATTAGCGGAAGCCCGTTTTCTTAGGGCAGCATTCTACTTTGAACTGGCTCGCTCTTTCGGTGATTTACCCAAGGTAACCACTTCTAATCCTGAGAGAAATTTGTCTCGGGTGCCGAGAGAAGAGATTTATAATGATATCATCATTCCAGATTTACAGTTTGCCATAGGAAATTTACCTAACAAATCTGAGTATGATGACGCGGACCTCGGCCGGGCAACCCAGGGTGCTGCGCAGGGCTTACTTGCCAAAGTATATCTGTATCGCGAAAATTTCACCGAAGCACTGACACAGGCACAGGCGGTAATCAACTCCGGTGAATATACTTTAAATTCATCTTTCGCTGATGTATTTGCACCAGAAGTCATTCATGGTCCCGGCTCTGTATTTGAGATAGGTGCTATCAGAGATAATTTTGAGAATGGAGGTAATCAGTATGGACAAACACAAGGGGTTAGAGGTTCAGTGATTGTTGACGGCGAACCTGTTGGAAAAGGCTGGGGATTTGGTCGTCCTACGGTTGACCTTATTAACTTTTATGATGAAAATGATCCTCGCATGGACGCCTCAGTCATATTTTTAGGCGATACGATCTATGGTGAAATTATAGTAGGGGATGGTGGTACTCCAGATACAACTTATACTGAAGGTGGAGAAATTGAACAGCTGGAAACTTATAACCAGAAAGTTTTTATGCCTGGAATTCAGTTCGCGCAGTGGGGGTATAACAGAAAAATCATTCGTTATGCTGAAGTACTGTTAATAGCTGCTGAGGCTGCCAATGAGGTTGGAAATAATGCTTTGGCTTTGGAGTACCTTAATCAGGTCCGTACCCGGGCTTTCGGAGATGCATCCGCTGCAATTACTGAAACAGAGCAGGCGGCATTGCGTCAGCTTATCTATGACGAACGTCGTGCAGAACTGGCCCTGGAAGGAGAGCGTTTTTACGATCTGGTACGTACCGGCCTGGCTGCGGAAGTATTAGGTCCGCTGGGCTTTGATGCGGGAAGAAATGAGCTGTTTCCTGTTCCACAAAGTGAAATAGATATTACCGAAGGGGCCATGAGTCAGAATCCTGGATACTAACCGAATAGATATAACTTAAAATCATTTTTTCATGAAAAAACCAACATTAGCCCTTTTAATAGGGCTTTTTTTGCTCTTCTTTTCCTGCACCAGCAGTGAGCAGTTTGGTAACAGTGTAGATATCCCCGTGGATGTAAATGACCTTAGAACACTCACTGATTCCTCCTTATTAAATCAGGTGCAGTACCAGACCTTTAACTACTTTTGGGAAGGGGCAGAACCCACTTCCGGTATGGCGAGAGAGCGCTTTCATACCGATGATGTATATCCGCAAAACGATAAGCACATTGTAACCCTAGGGGGCACCGGCTTCGGAGTTATGGCTATACTTGTGGGAATAGAAAGAGGATTCATCAGTAGGGAAGAGGGCTTTGAAAGATTGGATAAGATTGTCAATTTTCTGGATACTGCCGATCGTTTTCATGGTGCCTGGCCCCACTGGCTTAATGGAGAGACCGCTAAAACAAAACCGTTCAGTCAAAAAGATGATGGAGGAGATCTGGTTGAAACTGCCTTTATGGTTCAAGGACTTATTACCGTAAGGCAGTACTTCAGAGATGGAAATGAAGAGGAAAGGGCGCTGGCTGCTAAAATTGATGAACTCTGGAAATCTGTAGAATGGGACTGGTATACCCAGGGCAAAGATGTATTGTATTGGCATTGGTCGCCCAATTACGCCTGGGACATGAACTTTCCAGTAGGGGGATATAATGAATGTCTGATCATGTACATATTGGCAGCTGCATCTCCCACGCATGGAATAGAAGCGGAGGTGTATCATCAAGGATGGGCCAGGTCAGGAAATATAGAAACTGACAGAGAATATTATGACTATGACTTAGTACTAGATCATTTTGAACATGATGATGCTCCGGTAGGTCCATTGTTTTGGGCTCATTATTCGTATCTGGGCCTGGATCCCAGAAATCTGGAAGACCGCTATGGTAATTATTGGGAACTTAACCAGCATCACGCACTTAGCAATTATGCTTATGCTTTGGAAAATCCCGAAAACTACGAAGGCTATGGAGAAAAATGCTGGGGCTTAACTTCCAGCTATTCTATCAATGGCTATGCCGGACACCGGCCCGGGCATGATCTGGGTGTAATTTCTCCAACAGCAGCTTTATCTTCTTTTCCCTACACTCCGGAAAAAAGCATGCAGATGCTTAAATTCATCTATCATGAAGCTGATTCTTTGGTGGGGCAGTATGGTCCTTTTGACGCATTCAGCTTTGAATTTGACTGGTATACGCCTCGCTATCTGGCGATTGACCAGGGCCCAATTCCTGTCATGATAGAAAACCATCGGACGGGTTTACTTTGGGACTTATTCATGTCAGCTCCTGAAATCCAGGAGGGCTTAGACAAACTGGGCTTTCAATATTAAGACTTTATAGAATACTCTAAACGTATTAATACTGTTAGTCGCTTGTTTGAGTGAATTGAATGAATGATTGAGTATCTTTAAATTTTTTCAGCATGTCCACACTACGTAATACTACTTTGATCAGTATTTTTTTGATGTTTCTTTTCTTACAGAAAACCGAAGGACAAGGACTTGAGTCAATTCCTGATGAAGCAGCACAAATGATTGATTCAATAATCAATGAAATGACGCTGCAAGAAAAAGTAGGGCAGCTAACTCTTTTCACCAGTGATATAGATGTGACCGGTCCGACCATGCGGGAAGGGTATAAGGAAGATATACAGGCAGGAAGGGTAGGGGCAATTTTCAACGCCTATGGAGCTGCATTTACCCGGCAATTACAAGAATTAGCCGTGGAAGAAACCCGCTTAGGAATTCCTCTCCTTTTAGGTTACGACGTAATTCACGGCTTCAAAACAATTTTTCCTATTCCACTTGCAGAAGCTGCTAGCTGGGATCTTGAAGCAATGGAAAAGTCGGCTAGAATTGCTGCGGTTGAAGCTTCTGCCGAAGGTTTGCACTGGACTTATGCGCCCATGGTTGACGTAGCAAGAGACCCCCGATGGGGAAGAATCGCTGAAGGTGCCGGTGAGGATACTTATCTGAATACTCAGGCTGCTTTGGCGCGCATCAAGGGTTTTCAGGGAGATGATCTTTCAGCGGTAAATACCATACTCGCATGTGCTAAACATTATGCAGCTTATGGTGCAGCCCAGGCAGGTAGAGATTATAATACGGTGGATATTTCTGAATTGGAACTACGTGATACTTACCTGCCTCCTTTCAAAGCAGCAGTAGATGCCGGAGTAGCTACTTTTATGACTTCCTTTAACGAAATATTTGGCGTACCCGCCAGTGGTAGTGAGTTTCTACTTTCTGATATTTTACGAGAAGAATGGGGGTTTCAGGGATTTGTCGTATCAGATTATACTTCTATCAATGAAATGGTTGCGCATGGTGTAGTGGCTGATCTCAAAGAAGCAGGTGAAATGGCCATTAGTGCGGGACTGGACATGGATATGCAGGGAGCAGTTTATTATGAATATTTGCCAGATTTGGTGAAAGAAGGTAAAGTTGATATAACGATTGTAAATCAGTCAGTAAGGAGAATTCTGGAGGCAAAATACAGACTTGGCCTGTTTGAAAATCCTTACCGTTATGTTGATGAAGAGCGAGAGCAGGAAGAAGTAATGACCGAGGAACATATGCAGGCAGCCAGGGATGTGGCACGAAAGTCCATTGTATTGCTCAAAAATGAGGATGATGTTTTACCGCTGAATAAAGAGGGGCAAAGCATAGCGGTAATTGGCCCTCTTGCTGATAACAAAAGAGAGCTTATCGGATCATGGTCGGCAGCAGGTGACTGGCAGCAGGCAATTTCCCTTCTTGAAGGAATGCAACAGGCAGAGGGTAATCAGAATGAAATCATTTATGCCAAAGGCGCTAACATCAATGATGACTCTACCCAATCCTTTCAAGAAGCCATAGAGACAGCGAAAAAGGCAGATGTGGTAATTCTAGCCTTGGGTGAAGCAGCTTTGATGAGTGGTGAGGCAGCCAGCCGTTCTATGATTGACTTTCCCGGAGTTCAACTGGATTTGGCTAAAGAAATCCATGAGCTGGGAAAACCTATTATTGTGGTGTTAATGAATGGCAGACCTTTGGCCATTCCCTGGCTGGAAGAAAATGTTAATGGTATATTAGAAACATGGTTTCTCGGTCATCAGGCCGGGCCTGCGATTGCAGATGTTATTTTCGGTAATTACAATCCCTCCGGTAAGCTGCCCGTAACTTTTCCCCGCAATGTAGGACAGATACCTTTGTACTATGATCAGAAAATGACCGGACGTCCCATAAGCGAGAATAAGTATACCAGCAAATATTTGGATGTGCCTAATACTCCTCTGTATCCTTTTGGCTACGGACTCAGTTATACTGACTTCACTTACAGTGACTTAAGCCTGAGCAGTGAAGTATTGCATGAGGAGGATTCTCTTACTATTACTGTGCAGTTAGAAAATAGTGGAACTGTCTCCGGACATGAAGTGGTTCAGCTCTATGTCAGAGATTTGGTAGGTAATGTGACTCGTCCGGTGAAAGAACTGAAAGCTTTTAAAAAGGTCCATTTAGAAGCAGGTGAATCGCAAGAAATTACATTTTCTTTAAATCCGGAAGATCTGGCTTTTTATCAACGTGATTTGAGCTACGGAGCTGAAGCTGGTCAGTTTAAAGTTTTTGTTGGTGGAAATTCAGTAGATGTACTTGAAGAAAATTTTGAATATCAGCCTTGATTCAAAATAAATAACTGATTTATAAGTGTTAATCAGGGTAAAACTAGGATGACTACTTTCAAATCATTTGAATTTAAAGTTTTTACTGTCATATTTACCAGCTAAAATTAATTAGATATGATTGGTAAATACCTACTTCTCTTTTACACTAGTCTGACATTTGTCTTTTTTGCCTGTTCCCCGGAAATTCCTACTGAAGAACCTGCACCACTGGGCTTAATCGCTGATAGTGCGATGGTGGTAAGTGCACACCCTCTGGCATCAAAAGTAGGCGCAGATATCATGAAAAAAGGAGGAAACGCTGTGGATGCCGCCATTGCCACTCAGTTTGCCCTGGCGGTGGTTTATCCTGCCGCTGGAAATATCGGAGGCGGGGGCTTTATGGTCATCCGCAATGCTGATGGCTCTACGGACGCACTGGATTTTAGAGAAAAAGCTCCCCTTAACGGAGGGCGTGATATGTATCTGGATGAAGATAAAAATGTAATAGAAGGCTTGAGCACCAAAGGACATCTGGCAGCAGGAGTTCCTGGTTCGGTGGATGGTATGGTAAAAGCCCATGAAAAGTATGGTTCTTTGCCCTGGAATGAATTGCTACAACCCGCTATTGATCTGGCAGCTGACGGTTTTGAACTGACAGAAAAAGAAGCGAGTGGCCTCAATCGTTATCAGGAAACTCATATGGATGCTAATACGGTTACGCCAGAATTCCTGGTAAAAGAAGGAGGTTGGAAAGCAGGAGATATCATTTATATGAAAGATCTGGCCCACACGCTTGAATTAGTAAGAGATCAGGGAAGAGAAGGCTTCTACGCTGGTGAGACTGCTGAAGAGATAGTGGCTGAAATGGAAAGAGGTGGAGGCATCATCAATTTAGAAGATCTGGCCAAATATAAAGCTAAATTCCGTACACCTGTAGAGTCTATGTACGATAACTACAGAGTAATTTCCATGCCACCGCCGTCCAGCGGGGGCATTGCCCTGGTACAGCTCTTGCAGAGTGTGGAAGATTTTGCTATTGATGGCATGGGCCATAATACAGCGCCTACCGTCCATCTGATGGTGGAAGCAGAAAGAAGAGTCTATGCTGATCGTGCAGCCCATCTGGGTGATATGGATTTTTATCCGGTACCCCTGAATGAACTGCTAACTAAATCTTACAATGTTGGCAGGATGAGCAATTTCAATCCTGATCAGGCTACTCCTACTGCTGAAATCTCTGAAGGTCAGCCTGCAGTGGCAGAATCTATGGAGACCACTCACTTTTCTGTAGTAGATCCGGAAGGTAATGCAGTATCCGTCACCACCACGCTTAACGGAGGCTATGGTAACAAAGTAGTGGTTGCCGGTGCCGGCTTCTTTCTAAATAATGAAATGGATGATTTTAGCATTAAGCCAGGTTATCCCAACATGTTTGGTTTGGTAGGGGGCGAAGCCAATGCCATCCAACCTGAAAAAAGGATGTTGAGTTCAATGACACCAACGATCGTTGAGAAAGACGGAAAACTATTTATGGTAGTAGGTACTCCTGGTGGATCTACCATCATTACTTCTGTCTACCAGACTATTTTGAATGTAGTTGAACATGGTTTTGGCATGCAGGCAGCCGTAGATGCTAAGCGTTTTCATCACCAGTGGAAACCTGATACTGTATTTCATGAAAGCAATGCGTTTGACAGCCTCACCATTCAATCATTGGTAGAGATGGGCCATACGCTTGTTGACAGAGGAGATATTGGTAGAGTAGATGCTATTCTGGTTTTACCCGATGGCAGACTGGAAGGAGGTGCTGACCCTCGGGGAGACGATATGGCTGTAGGTTTTTAAGATCGGCATTAGGATTTCAAAATGAGTGAAGCCGTCATTAGACGGCTTTTTTTATTGGAATTTTAATTCAAAGCCTGCCAGATTATTCATTATTGAATTTGCCTAGACGCTGAATGATCAGGAAAGGTGTTTTTCCAGAATCTGCTTGATACTATTTTCTTTCAGAGGCTTATTGATATAGTCGGTAATCCCTGCATTTTTGGTACGTTCCATATCAGTGGGATGAAGAGATGTGGTAAGCATTACGATAACCACTGATGATTTACCTGGTATATCTAACTTCTGGTATTCTTCAAGAAATTCAAAGCCATCCATCACTGGCATATTGATATCAAGTAGAATGATTTCCGGCAGGCACTGTTTATTTTCTACCTGTGAGAGAAGCAAATCAATCCCTTCTTTGCCATTCTGAGCCTGAAGGATCTGATCTGTAATATCCATCTCACTGATCATAAGTTCATTGATAAAGTTTGTGGTTTCATCATCATCAATGAGCAATATACATTTTACTTTCTTCATACGATTGCTTTGAAATTTTACTGAATCTGTGGATTCTGCCTGAAATATACCCTGAAAATAGAACCCTGATGCAATGTGCTCTGCACTTCTATTTTTCCACCGGCATTCTCAATAATTTTTTTGACGATATAAAGGCCTACTCCCGTGCCCTCTACATGATCATGTAAGCGCTTGAACATTGCAAATATTTTATTTTCTTCACTGGGACCCATGCCCAATCCATTATCCTCTATTGTCAGGATTAGGTGTTCTTCCTGCTGAAAACTACTGATTTTAATGAGCGGTTTTCTATGTTCTGAGCGGTATTTTATAGCATTTGACACTAAGTTATATACTATACTGCGCGCATTTTTAGCTGAAAAATGAAGTAGTGTATCTTCTTTGATGTTAATGTCAAACACTGCACCAGCTTCTTCTATTTTTGAAGACAAATCAAGCATCACCTCATGAATTAACCTTGAAATACTAACTTCACTGATGTCAGTATGTTCTTCTCTTTGTATTCGTGAGATTTGGGTAAGGTCGTCCAGCGTATTTTTGAAACGGTTTATAGAGTCAGTGATCATGCCCAGGAGCTTATTGATCAGCGGGGCTTGCCTGCTTTCAGAAGAAAGATTTTTTTCCATTGCATCCATTAGTCCTTCAATGTTGGATATTGGTGCCCTAAGGTCATGAGAGGCGGTGTAGATAAAATTATCCATGTCAGCATTGATATAACTAAGTTGCTGATTGCTTAATGCCAATTCTTCGTTGCTTGCCAAAATTTGCTCATTAGCAAAGCTCAGATCGTCATTAGTTTTAGCCAGTTTGAGAGACAATTTTTGCATAGCTTCCTCCGAAAGCTGGCGTTCGTGTATATCAATCACACAACCCACAAAGCCTTCAAACTTTCCTTCTTCGTTAAATTTAGGAAGCCCGGAATCAATCGCCCAACGATATTCACCGTTTTTACTTTTAAGCCGGTAGATAAACTCAAAGGATTTTTGTTCCTCGTTGGCTTGTAGAAAAAGCCTCTCAGACCTGGCTACATCATCAGGATGAACAGTACTTAACCAACCATATCCCAGACTAGATTCCTTGGATTGACCGGTAAAATCATACCATCTTTTGTTAAGGTATGTACAACTACCATCAGGTTGAGTTACCCAGATCATTACCGGTACATTATCGGCCATCATCCTAAAATAATTTTCCCGTAATTCCAACTGATGTCTGGCCTCAACATGATCTGTGATATCAGTGACTAAAGTGAAAAAACCAAGCACTTTAGCGTCTTGAATATCTGGTATATAACTGGTTTTGATGTGCTTCACAAAGTCATCTCTGTAGGGCATTTTAGCTTCAAAATCTACTTTTTCACCCTTCTTTGCCCTGTCAATATATTTTTTGACCCTCTCATAAGCTTTATTACCTATCACATCACGTACAGGGAGTCCAATAAGGTCTTCTGGATTTTGATTGAACCAACTTTTGTAGGTCTGGTTGGCAAAACGATATTTTTCTTCCTGATCAAGATATCCAATGAGCACAGGCATAGCATTAGTAATTAGCCGAAGTTGCCTCTCGCTGTCTTCTATTTTCTTTCTCGCCTCAACTTGCTTGGTTACATTGGTGACGATATTTATAATTCCGATCACATTACCCCTAGTGTTTTTTACGGGTTGATATACAGTGTGATAAAATCCCTGGATTAGCTTATGATCTAGCATTAGAGTTGCCGGAGATTCTTTGAACTCAATAGCTTCTCCGGTTTTATAGACTTCGGCTAGTACATTCTCATAGCCTTGCCCGACCAGTTCAGGGAGTGCATCAAACAAAGGCTTTTCAACGATATCATCAGCTTCTCGCCCCATTATATTACACATTAAAGGGTTCACCAGTTTTATGATGTGATCTTTGCCCATGAAAAAAGATATGGCAATCGGGGCCTGCATAATAAAATCAGTATACCTTTTATGATGCCATTTTGCTTCATCCAGAGCCTCTTTTTCCCTTTCAGAAAGCTCCTGAATGTATTCCTGATCATTCACCTGTTTGGTAATATCTACAGTTTTGTGAATGATATACATGATTTCATTATCATCATTCAGCACTGGAAAGTTAAAAGGCTGCCAGTATTTTCTTTCCAACTTTCCTGAAGGTGAGCTTATATCGTAACGTTGCACATCCATATGATGAGGTTTCCGTGTAGCCAAAACATTTTCCAAAGATTTTAATAGATTGTCTATAGTCCTGGCTTGAGGAGCATCCGGATGATTGGGAAAAATTTCTAACAAATGTTTATGCACAATCTCATCCCTTTCAACATTAAAAACAGAAAGATAGGCGTTACTGGCAGTTAAGATCTGCAAATCAGGTGAAAGAACAATATAGAGGTCGGGAATATTTTCAAAAGCTTTAAGTGTATTTGAGTCTGTATTAATTTGCCTTTTCATGAGTATGCTAACAAAAAAGAAATAGTTTAGCTTTAAATTATGCCGAAGTTATGATTAAAAAAGTGGATACGATGTATCCGTAAAATTATCCATAACATCTGGATCAGGTGTACGTAAGAAAATGGATAGTACAAAAATGTCACTTTCTCATAAAATATAATATTCTTAATTATTTTTCACGGTTCATAATGATGTTTAATATTATCATCGTTAAGAACGATTCATCACAATAGAATTTGAATGAAACTAGATATTTTAGTTATCACCGTTCATCCGGATGATGCAGAGTTGGGGTGTGGTGGTACCATAGCTTCTCATGTGGCAATGGGCAAAAAAGTAGGTATCGTAGACATGACAGCTGGAGAATTGGGTACCCGAGGAACAGTTGAAATCAGAGCAAAAGAATCGGCTGCTTCCAGTAAAGTGTTAGGAGTTTCTGTCAGAATGAATCTTGGGTTTGCAGATGGCTTTTTTGCGAATGATCGTAAGCATCAATTAGAGTTGATAAGAATGATTCGGAGATATCAGCCTGAATTAGTAATTGCCAATGCCATCAAAGACCGTCATCCTGATCACGGCAGGGCTGCTCAGCTTACGTGTGATGCCTGCTTTCTATCGGGACTTAGAATGATAGAAACTTTTGACAATGATCAAGCACAGCAGAGCTGGAGACCTGCTCAAGTCTGGCATATGGTGCAGAGTGTATATATTGCTCCCGATATTGTTGTTGATGTGAGCAAACATTGGGAGACAAAAATGGAGGCCATCAGGTGTTTTAAATCACAGTTTGATGCCACCGAAGGTGATGAGCCGGGTACTTTTCTTACTACTCCTTTATTTATGAAGTTTGTTGAAGCCAGAGGCCAGGAATATGGTCATGCGATAGGAGCAGCTTATGGAGAAGGTTTTACCAATGACAAACAGATGGGAGTTGACTCTCTTTTTGATTTAAAGCTTTCTTAGCCATGCACCAAAAAAAAATCCTGCTAAAGAGTAATCAGCAGGATTAATTAGGATTATGTTGTGGGTTGTTACTTGATTAGGAATATATTTTTAACGGGTTTTGATCAAATAGCTGGTGAAGTCTTTCCCATCTATCTCGGTATATTTAAAATCTTCATCTCCATTGAAAGAGACATTGTCCAGATTTAATGGAGAGGAGAATTTTGTGTATTTGAAGTTAGCCAGGTCATTAAAAACTGCGCTTTGGAAAGAAACCCCATCGGGAAATTTAGCATATTTGAAATTAGCTTCTTCTTCAAACAACACGTTGGTATACCGTGGCTGGTCTGAAAAGTCAGCGTATTTAAAATTAGCGTCATCATCAAAAACACAGGCGCTGAAGTCTGGTCCATCAGAGAATTTTGCATATTTAAAGTTGGCTTCTTCTTCAAAAACTGTATGGGCAAAACTGGCCTTTTCCTCAAATTCTGAATATTTAAACTCACTGGCCCTTTCAAAAACACATTTTTCAAAGATCACATCTTCTTCAAAATGGGCGATATAGGTGTCATCATCTTCATTGTAATAAGCTATCACATCATCCAAAAAAGCACAATTGGTAAAGCTGATGCTGCCTTCTACAGTGCTTTCGTATTGTCTGTTATTACCAAACCAGCTATCCCCTTTCTTTTTTGAAGTGCGATTATCCAGGTTAGTTAGGTCCAGTACGCCGCTGATTTTTACATTATTGTAGTTCACATCCTCACCGCGATTGATTTGTGAGAGAATCTCTTCTGCCGGTATCGTACGCTGAGCAAAAGTATTGGCTGCAAAAAATAAGCAGAAGCTAAGTGTAAGTAATGTAGTTCTCATGGTTAGTCGGTTTAGGTAAGAGAATTACTTTATTTTTTTCAATACACATGCCAGAATGAAAATATCCCTTCAATGCTCTCAATGGACATTTTATAAGATTGATGATGTTCATTATCGTCCGCTTTTGTTCGTTTTCGCACAAAAAAAAGCCTTATCTATACGATAAGGCCTTTTGATAAATTTCATGATAACTTATATGACTTTGGTTTTTCCTGGTACAGGTACAGGGTATTTACCATCGGCTCCGGGTACTACTGGAGGAGTAGCATCAAAGCTATAAGTTTGTGGCATCAGGCTGATATTAGAGTTAAGTGCCTCTTCCCAGGTAACCACTTTGCCAGAGTAGGTAGCCATTCTACCGAGCAATGCTGTCATGGTACTTTTAGCACCATTCTCTGCATCAGCAAGGAGTTCTCCACCATTTACGATAGTTGAGAATAGTCTGTCATGTTCAACCTGATACGGATTAGGATCATTTTTACCTCTGTGTTCCCAAAGCTTTTTCCCCTTAACGTCAGTAATCATAGTTGTACCATCGGTAGTAGCTCTACCTTTAGTACCCACAAAACTTTCGGATACTTTGTTCATACAACCTTCAATATGACGGCACTGGCTGTTGATCATGGTGCCATCATCGTAATGAAATTCTACAAAGTGGTGGTCAAAAATTTCTCCATGATCAGGGCCGGTACGCACTTCGCGACCACCCATACCTTGCGCCATCACAGGATAAGATTGTTTTGCCCAGTTGGCTACGTCAATATTGTGGATATGCTGCTCCATGATATGGTCACCACATAACCAAGTGAAGTAGTACCAGTTGCGCATCTGATATTCCATTTCAGTCTGTTGCGGCTGGCGCTCACGTACCCAAACCCCGCTACTGTTCCAGTATACCTGACCGCCTACAATATCTCCGATTTCTCCATTGTGCAGGCGTTTCATCAACTCCAGGTAGCTATCCTGATAGTGACGCTGTAAACCTACCACAACATTAAGCTTGTTTTGCTTGGCTTTTTGCGCTACCTCCAACACTTTACGTACTCCGGGAGCATCGGTGGCTACCGGCTTCTCCATAAATACATGCTTACCCTGATTAACCGCTTCTTCAAAATGCATAGGACGGAAGCCAGGAGGTGTAGCTAAAAGTACCACATCAGCCAATGCAATAGCATTTTTGTAAGCATCAAAACCGACGAATTTATGCTCATCAGGAACATCAACTCTACCTGATTGGCCATGCTTTTTCATGATGTTGTCATAACTTTCATCTAAGCGGTCTTTGAAGGCATCAGCCATTGCGACAAGCTTTACATCTTCTTTGACGCTGAGTGCTTGTACTGCTGCACCGGTTCCTCTACCACCACAGCCAATCACTGCTACGCGTAGGGTTTCATTTCCACCAACATAAGCGCTGGCAGCAACTGGGAGCTGACTTAAAAAGACACTACCAGCAGCGGCGGCAGCTGAGCTTTTTACGAACTTACGGCGATTGATACCTTTATTAAATTCAAAGTTTTTCATGAGATTATAGGTTTGTTGTAAAATTGGTTAAAGATCTTCTATGGGTTGGGGCCAGAAAGCCTCAATTTGTTCTTCTGAGGGTGGATTTAATGGCCTGATCACTCTGAAGCCTACAAAACGAGCATCTGTATGCCACCAGTCGCTCTTTGGGATTTGAGGGTCCTGCTGCTTCCAGCGGGGGGTGGAAGGTATCCGTGATGCTGATCGGAGCACTTCCGGATCATCATCCCATGATCCACCTCTTACAGTACGAGGATATAGTTCGGTAGGAGGATTGTAGGGCACTGCCACGCCATCTTCCAAAGAGGCATAAAATTCAGGATCATATTGGTCTAAGGTCCACTCGGATACATTACCGTGCATATCATAAAGGCCCCATGGGTTTGGTTTTTTCGTACCTATCTTTTCATACCCACCATTGGTATTTCCATAGTGCCAGCCATATTCATCAAGCTGAGCTGCGTCATCCCCAAAGGAGTAAGCAGTAGTAGTACCTGCACGACATGCATATTCCCATTCGGCCTCAGTAGGCAGCCGGTAAAACAAACCTGTTTTAGCGCTGAGCCACTTACAAAACATCTGAGCAGAATACTGTGTCATGCATATGGCAGGATATCCATACTTTCCCATACCAAAGCTCATATCCAGGTAGGGAGGAGTAGGGCGAGATACTGCGTCTACTGAAGGAATATTTGCGCTTTCCAGACCTCCACTTTCCATGGCTAGTCTTTTTTCCTGTTCCTGAAATACAAAAATTTCGTACATATCCCAGGTGGTCTCAGTACTGGCCATCCAGAATGGATCAATTTTTACATTTATTTGAGGTCCTTCATCATCCTTATGATTAGGGTCACTTTCTGCGCTCCCCATAAGATATTCTCCCCCTTCAATAGGAATCATTTCAAAGGAGACTTCACTACCGGGAATGGTTTCGGTATAAGCTTCAAAATCAGCTTTTTGCTGAGCACTATTCCATAATGATTTGATTTGATGAGAAGGCAATACAATTGCACATAAGAATAACAAAGTAATGACTTTGTTGAACAGGTTGATTTGGGAATAAAGAGGTTTTAAATATTGTACAAAAGCTAATTGAGCTTTATTTAAATAGTTTCTCATTCAATTGATAATCTTTAAAAACTGTTAATAATGTGAAGTGATGTGTGCATAATTTGCAAAATTTAACGAAATCCTTTAGTTAGGGCAAACAATTTATTAGAATTCCTCTACAGTAATATTCAGTTTTACCTGTGCCTGATTGATTTTCACTTTGGCTGATTCATAATCAGGACCGGAGAATTTGGGCCTGTGGTCATTTGAAAAACCATAAGCTTCTTTGGGAATACCCATAAAGTTGGTGTCCAACTCATCGTTGGTATTTGTATCATGATAAACGGCGACTGCATAATCTCCGTAAGGGATATTTTCAAAAATTAACTCTACCGAAGCGCTGTTATCAGCGGATATTGCTTGGGCCTTAAATGGTTTTCCATTGGGAAAAGACTTAGCATTTTCAAAAATGGCAACCCTTACATTTCCCTCATTACTTTCCAGCCCATCTACTATGATTGTAAGGGAGGCAGTATTTCCTGACTGATAAATACCATTGGAACCAATAGGATTCAGCATTATCAAGCAGGATATAAGTTTGAATAAGTATATCATGCAGTAATAACCAGAAATCAACTTTATTGATTATTATAAATTTATGGTTTTTCCTGTTTTGAAAGACTTGTCTGCAGCAAGAACGATTTTCATACTATTGATGGCATCCTGGTGGTGTTGTGATAAGTCCAGATCTTCCCTGATCGCTTTTAAAAACAGCTCCTGCTCAAGATCACACAGCCCCTGATGATCAGGTTCGTCAGCCGTGCTTACAATTTCATCAGGAATAGTAAATTTACCATTGCTGTCACGGTCAGCTTTGTGAACTTTCAGCGCATTGGTTTTGGAGTGGGCGTCTACATCATCAGAGGCACTTTGAGAATCCATAATATTAACACATCCTTTAGGCCCAACTACGTCTTTAACAAAGAATGCCGTTTCACTCATCATGGGTCCCCAGCCAGCTTCATACCAACCTACTGATCCATCATCAAAAGTAACCTGAAGCTGTCCGTAGTTATACATTCCCTCTTGTATCTCGTCTGTCAAGCGAGCTCCAATAGCACTTACGCGTACAGGCTTAGCTTCTGTCATCAGGCACATCACATCTACATAATGTACGCCACAATCCACAATAGGAGACATAGACTTCATGAGGTTTTTGTGCGTTTCCCAAGTAGTACCGCTACTCTGCTGATTCAGATTCATACGCATTACCAGGGGTTTACCTAAAGTTTTGGCAATCTCAATAAACTTTTTCCATGCAGGATGTACTCTCACAATATATCCTATCAGCAATTTTTTATTGTACTCCTTAGCAGCATTTGCAATTTGCTCACACTTTTCTACTGTCTCAGCCAATGGTTTTTCTACGAATACATGCGCGCCAGCTTTAAAGCTTTTCAATACATATTCATAGTGAGTATCAGGATAAGTATTGATAGATACTGCATCAGGTTTTGTGGATTCCAGGGCTGTATCTATATTATCAAAAAGTGCTATATCTCCACCCAACTCTTCTGCAAGTTTTTCCCGACTGGCTGCTCCACGGCTTACCAGTCCAACAATATTAAATTCAGGCATTTTGTGATAGGCTTTTGCATGAGATGCGCCCATATTTCCACATCCTACAACTAATACATTGATAGGGGTGCTCATAATAAAAAAGGTTTTGTAGTGTTAAAAATCTGTTGTGAATTGTAATATTAATAATTTTTCCTGCTCAAGCATTGGTTATGCAGGCATTTAAATGTGAGCAGACATTCTTTTTTAAAATAATTCAGGGACAATTCTCAAGACGTCGCGTGTCAGTAATTACCAGTATTTTCCATCCTTCCTCATCTTTGTATAACTGAAATGCATTCACCCCGCAATGGCTGAAGTTTTTTCCCAGGTAAAATTCGTAGGGAGTCCATGCCGAAGCCAGACGGTCATCAATTTTGATTTCATAAGAGGTGATTCTCTCATCCCATATTTCTTCGTGTGGGCTAGCTACAGCCGCCATAAATCTATCCAGCGAAACTTCCTGTAAGCTCACCTCGTCCGCTTTCTCTATGACAGTCAGTAGCTGGGCATTGGGTGCAAATAAATCCTCTAGCAGCAAGGTGTCACCTTCTCTCATGCCTTCAAAAAGTTGCTCAATGGTACTTATCACCTCTTTTTCTTCTGTGCTTTGTGCTATTAAGGGCAGAGAGCATAACTGAACGAGTAAAAACAGAATTATGCAAAATATATTTTTCTTGTACATAAGATAAGTTGTAGCTTCGCAGTGAAAAGAATTTAGAAACACTAATTAATGAAAAGTATTGCAGTTTTTTGTGCTTCCCGGATAGGAAATAAGCAGATTTATCATGAAACAGCGGTGGAGGTAGGCCGAATGCTGGCTCAGAAAAATATCAAAATCATCTACGGAGGGGGTAAAGTAGGTCTGATGGGGGCTTTAGCAGATGCTGCACTAGAAGCAGGAGGGGAGGTCGTTGGCGTGATTCCCTATTTTTTAGATGAAAAAGAAGTAGGACATAAAGGTTTGACTCAATTGATCAAAGTTGAATCCATGCATGAGCGTAAAATGAAAATGTCAGAACTTTCAGAAGGTGTCATTACCCTTTCCGGAGGATTTGGTACGCTGGAGGAACTTACTGAGATGCTGACCTGGTCACAATTAGGATTACATCAGAAGCCCATAGGTATTCTAAACACAGAAGGATACTATGATTTCATGGAAAAACTATTTGATCAGATGCTGGATGAAGGATTTCTGGCAGAAGAAACAAGAAAAATCGCTATTTTTGACAGCAATCCAGCGCATTTATTCAATAAAATGTGCAGCTTTGTACCAGAACATTTATCACAATGGCTAGATAGGGATAAAACATAAAAAAAGCTCAAGAACACTTGCTCCTGAGCTTTCTGCTAAACTAACCAAACCAAACTATGCTATGTATAAATTTGTTCAAGCTTATTTATAATTGAAGGGGTAGTCTTTACTATTCCTTCAATTAATTTTTTTCTATTTCTTAATTAGATAACACCTTTTCTTCTATAGAACGTTTCAAAACTTTTTAATTTTATTTAAAATCACTTGATTTTTTCAAGTAATTTTTGTTGAAGCGTCTAATCAAATATGTAACGCACTCAAAAAATAAATAGTGCCTTATCCGAAAAAAAATTTAAAGCTTAATATATTGACATTCAGAATCTTATGAGTGTTAATTATCAGCGTTCGTAGAACGATTTTCTCTCCTAAATAATTGTAAAGTGTTTAAAAATATGATTCTGGATAATCATCAATAAAGCTGACAGGTAAAAATTTGAGCTGATAAATCAGTTATCAATATTGTCATTAAAAATAATTTGCACTTAGCACTTTATTTTATTGAAAAAGGTTACATTAGAATATTATTTGTGATTGAATAACTCTGAGACACACAATTTAATTAACAGATACAATTATGTTAGCAACGTTATTATTCATCGGTGGATTGGGAGGATGGGAAATCATGGTCATTCTCCTTGTTGTTCTCGTATTTTTCGGTGCCAATAAAATTCCTGAAATCGCAAGAGGAATGGGTAGAGGTATTCGTGAATTTAAGGATGCAACCAAAGAAATTAAGAATGAGGTTGAAAATGGTATTAAGCTAGACGAGAAGAAATGAAAAAACTATCTTGCTTGCTTTTCAAGATTTAAAGCTGCCATAGGCAGCTTTTTTTTGTATAAGCTAAAATTATTGATTTTTAAATTTTTCTGGCTACGTCCATATTTTTCCTTTAGATAAACGGTAATTTGTATCTCCCTATCATACCTGAAGAAAGATTAACTATCTGCTGAGTTACGGTGATTTGTAGAACAAGCTCTACACTGCTCCCCAAATATGTCATTTATTTGCGTTCAATAATGCTCATTACCGGTCTGTTCAGCCTTTGCATTGATTTTGGACATCAAAAATAGGCAAAATCACAAAATTCAAAGATCATGAAAATGCAAAGGATACTCTTCACTGGTATAATAGTAATCATGCTATTGATTTTAGAGAGTTGTGCAACCAATCCAGTTACAGGTAAAAAAGAGTTGATGCTATTGTCTAAAAGTCAAGAAATTGCGATGGGTAAGCAATCTGATCCTGAAATCGTCAATTTTTTTGGCTTATATGATGACCCAGAAATGCAAAAGTTTATTCAGGAGCGTGGAGAAGAAATGGTGAAAGTATCTCATCGGGATGAATTGGATTATGAATTTAAAATTGTTGATTCACCGGTTATCAATGCATTTGCGGTGCCAGGAGGGTATGTGTATTTTACACGAGGCATCATGGCTCATTTTAATAATGAAGCGGAGTTTGCAGGTGTACTTGGCCACGAAATAGGACACATCACTGCCCGACATTCGGCCAAACAATACAGTAATTCTATGATTGCTCAGGTAGGATTAGCTGCGGGCATGGTGATATCGCCCGAATTTGCCCAGTTTGCAGATATCGCGCAGCAGGGTATAGGCTTACTTTTTCTTCAATTCAGTCGTAATCATGAAAGGCAGTCGGATAAATTGGGTGTAGAATACTCCTCCAAAATTGGTTACGATGCAAATAAAATGGCAGGTTTCTTTCAGACATTAGACAATCTAAGGCAGACAAGTGGAGGGGAAGCCACTCCTACATTTTTATCTACTCACCCTGACCCACAGGATAGAGAACAAAGAGTAATAAAACTTGCAGAAAAATGGAAAGAAAAACTTCCCGAATCTGATTTTAAGGTAGAGAGAAATGATTACCTGAAAATGATTGATGGTATGGTCTATGGAGAAGATCCGAAACAGGGTTTTGTACAAAGGGGCTCATTTTTTCATCCGGTTCTAAAGTTCAGGTTTCCTATACCCCAACAATGGACCATACAAAATACGCCTCAACAACTTCAAATGGCTGAAAAAGATGGCAATGCTTTGATGATTCTAAGGTTAGCCCAGGGTAGTGCATTAGATGAAGCCGGAAGGGCAGTATTAGAACAAAATCAACTTGAACTAATTGAGTCCAAGGAGCTTAATGTCAATGGATTACCTGCAATCGCTATGCTTGCAGATCAAAAGCAGCAAGTAGGTAAAATCAGAACTTTAACATATCTGATCAAGTATGATGGAAATATATATAATCTCATGGGAATCAGTAGAGCTGAAAGTTTTAACAGATACAGCGACATATTCCTAAAAAGCATGAGAAACTTTAGTGAACTAAAAGATCCTGAGATGTTAAATGTTGAAGCAGAAAGGATCATTATTCGTGAAGCACCTGAAAATGGAACTTTGTCCAGTGTTTTGAAGGCATTAGATGTAGATCAAAGCAGGTTAGGCGAACTGGCTATGCTGAATGGTATGAATCTAGATGATAGGGTAGAGCAAGGGACCTTAATCAAAACAATTGGTATGGAGTAGAAACAATGTAGAGTTATTGATCTACCACGCTGACAGAATATTCAGTGTAATTTATTGTACCTGGTTTGATAAAGCCGTTGATTGCACGACAATCTTCATAATCCTGACCGTCAGCAATTTTGATATAATGATGGTCAGCGAAAAGGTTGTTAGTAGGATCAAAACCTACCCATCCGTACTTGGGAAAAAGTACTTCTACCCAGGCATGCATCTGAGCTGAGCCTAGTATATCCTGTCCCTGATGCAGATAACCAGAAACATAACGGCAGGGAATATGCTGACTCCTTAATATTCCTAACATAAAGTGTGCATAATCCTGACAAACACCTTTCTGGGATACTAATGTTTCTCTGGCATTGGTAAAGGTGGTAGAACTATTAGGCGTATATCTTAAGTAGTTATGAATACTTTGGTTGAGGTGATTGATATACTCCAAAAGCGCTTGATTTTGCTTTTTTAGCATATATTCGGGAAGCTCAATTACAGAAATATCAGTCAGGTATGATTGGTTGAGAAAAGGATAGGCATCAACCTGAAATGATTCAGAATCAAGTATCTGCTGTTCTTCTTCCAGTGCCAGCATATCAAATTGGGTAGGAAAAACAGTATCTTTTTCTTTCTGCAGCAAACATTCATAACGAAAGTTGAATTTTCTGAATGGCTTCGCTAACCTCAGGCAAAGTTTGTAATAGCCAAACACATTTTGAGCATAAAAGCGAGTTCCTTCAACAGAATGAGTAATTTTATCTTTGACGATACTTTGTCCACTTGTCTCGTCAGGAGCAACCAGAAACTCAAAAAATGCTTCTAAAACTTCTTCTTCGTAGCGATTAGAACTTTCATAAGTAATTTGATATAGAATCATCTAGTATTGCAGATATTGTTTCTCTAAAGTATTCCCGATTTGGATTAACTGATTCTCAAGCTGGAATAGAAATTCTGCACCATCATCTACAATATCATCTACGGTAAGATAATCCATATAGGCAATAAGCTTGCCTGTCAGAAACTCTGCTGTATCGGGAGTAACTGCCTGATGATCACCTATGATGGTTAGGTTCTGCTGCAATTCCTTGAGATTAAAAAGCACAGACTTTGGAAACTTCTTGTTCAGGATCAAAAACTCAACTCCTCTTTCCCGATTAGGCGATTCATGATAATAATGACGGCTCATATCAAAACCTCCTGCACTGCGGAGCAATGATGCCCAATGATATCCAACAACAGCAGGGCTTAAGTCCTCAGAATCCAGTTTATTGATATCCTCTAGTTTGGTTATCAGGATTTTACATATTTGCAGCGTTCTCTCCAGGTTGATACCAGCCCTTATCAATGACCATGACTGGTTTCTGAGCAAAGTATTGTCAGCAACCCCTTTGATAATGTTCACATGATTGAGAATGTGCTTGCAGTAGTCATAAGGTCCTTTCCTCTGAAATGTTTCAACTGTGTACTTTGCCGAAGAATGATAAAAACGGTTAATGGTTTCCCATACCTCAGTGGATAAATTGTCTCTCAATCCTCGGGAATTTTCTCTCACCAGGGAGAGATAATTCTTCATAGAAAAGTGGTATTCATCATCTATTGTGAGGAAAAGGATCACCTTATCGTCTTCAATCTGTGGGTATCTCTCGTAGTATGCGTCTGTAGCTCTGGCCATACTTAGCATAGACTCTAGCGCCATTTGTTTGTTCAGTGCACGCGGGGCATCCGCCGATGAGAGATACTGTGCGTTTAAGTATCTGGACAAATGTTCTAATCTTTCAATATATCTTCCTGTCCAGAATAGGCTATTGGCTGTTCTTGATAACATCATAATATTAATCCTGATAAACCCAGGTGTCTTTAGATCCACCTCCCTGAGATGAGTTTACAATCAAATTTCCTTTTCGCAAAGCAACACGAGTAAGTCCACCTTTACATACATGCTCAATATCGTTACCTGTAAGTGAAAAAGTTCTGAGGTCTATATGTCTGGGCTCAAACAAATTGCTGTCTTCTATATAAGTTGAATGTACTGACAAAGACATAATAGGCTGAGCGATGTACTTTCTACGTTGTGTCTTTATCACTTCCTTAAATCTTGAAATCTCGTCTTTGCTTGCTTTATTACCTATGAATATACCGTACCCTCCTGATTCGTCTACCGGCTTTACCACCAGGTTCTGTATATTATCAAGTACATACGCGAGGTCTTCATCTTTCTCGCAGCGGTAGGTATGAACATTACTGAGGATCGGATCTTCGTCCAAATAATATTTGATAATATCAGGCACATAAGTATACACTGCTTTGTCATCCGCTACACCAGTTCCTATGGCATTTGCTAAGCTCACATTACCTTCTCGGTACGCTGAAATTAGCCCGGGAACCCCTAATAAAGAATCTTTACGAAAAGCCATAGGATCAAGAAAATCGTCATCCACACGGCGGTAAATGACATCTACTTTCTTTGGTCCGTATATGGTTTTCATATAGACAAAATTATTCTCCACAAAAAGGTCACGACCTTCTACCAGTTGTACGCCCATTTGTAAAGCCAGAAATGAGTGCTCGTAATAAGCAGAATTGTACATGCCGGGAGTGAGCAGAACACAAACCGGATCGTCTACTCCGTGAGGAGCAACACTCGTCAATACTTCAGATAAGACTTCAGGATAATCAACCACAGGTTGCACATCACTTTTGAAGAACAGGTTTGGGAGCGTTTTCTTGGTGGCAATGCGGTTAGACAACACATAGCTTACTCCTGAAGGGCACCTTAGGTTATCTTCTAAAACATAATAATTACCATCCGAATGTTTGATAAGATCGGTACCGGATACATGTACATACACATCCTTATTAGGGTAAAAGTCATGAACATGTTTACAATAGTGTTTGGATGAAAATATAAGTTCTTTAGGCACTACCTTGTCTTTCAGAATTTTTTTGTCATTGTACAAATCCTGTAGAAAAAAGTTTAAAGCCCTGTTTCTTTGAATAATGCCCTTTTCTATGGTTTCCCATTCTTTATTAGGTATTACTCTTGGAAATAAATCAAATGGAAAAATACGTTCAACTCCTTGTTCTTTATCAGAATAAACATTAAAAGTGATCCCCTGATCAAAGGAAGAGCTTTTAGCGTATTCATTTAGATCTTTAAAGTCTTTAAGACTAATTTGTGAGAGATATTCATGTACCTTCTGGTAGTGTGCTCTTACTTTTTTGTCCCCATCGTAGACTTCGTCTAATAGCTGAGGATCAAAAGGGTATTTTTTAAGGAGATCACCCAGGCTGTTTTCTTGCTCCATAGTATAAATATCGGTTGTGCAGTAAATTTAAAAATAGGAAAAAATAACAAAATACAACGATATTGATCGGAAAGCTTGAAAAATATTGTCATCGTAGCAAACAACAATATAAAAGAATACAAAAAATTGATTTTGTGATGTATAATAATGCTGCTATTCTTTGAAAATGAGCTGAAGTTAACAGTACTTCAAAAATACGCATTGCAAATACTGTGGAAAGAAAGGATGCGCTTGTATTTTGTAACAAAACGAATAGTGAAGCCTTACTAATAATTGACAAACAATTCAAATCCCCTATGTTTGTATCCTTATGAACAAAGAACAATTGCAACAACTCAGCGACGAAGAATTAAGATCAACCTTCAGGAAGCATAATGTAAATGGGATTGTGATCTCACTTGCCCTGCTCGGTATATTTTTACTCCTTTACTTTGTACCTCTGGGCATCAGTCCGGAACTTATGTACTACTTATTTTTAGGTCTGATTATACTTTCGGCAGGTTTCGGCTTGTGGTATAACATCAGTAAACGCAAATACTTTAAAGAGTTCAGGGAGCGAAATATTCGCTTCTAAGACTATTGTACTTGTTCTTTTTCTAATACAAAAGAATAGAGAATCTACTCATTTCTCAGACTTTCCACCGGATTGCTCCTGGCGGCAGTGAGTGACTTATAACCCACAGTAAACCAGGCGATTAACATAGATAATATAAAGGTTAAAACGAAGAACCATACTGAAAGGGAAATCCTGTATTCAAAAGTCTCCAGCCAGAATTGCATAGCGAAATAACTGAGCGGTGCAGCAACCAGAAAAGCGATAATAACCAGCAGGGTAAACTCTCTTGAGAATAGATAAATGATATGGTTGACTGTAGCACCCAAGGTTTTTCTTATGCCAATCTCTTTGCGTCTTTGTAAGGCCAGATAAGATACTAAGCCAAATAATCCCAGACAGCCGATGAAAATGGAGAGGAAAGAGAATATTTTGAATGACTGATACATCACATCTTCAATCACATAAAAAGCATTCATTTCAAAATAATCATCTAACGAAACTGCGGTATAAAAGTGATCTGGAAACTGACTTTCCCAGGCATCCTGTACAAAAGTGAGCTCATGTGCAGCCTTGGGTGTATTCAGGCTGATTGCAGCAGTATGTATTCTCTCATTACTATAATACAATAGACAAGGATGAATTTCTTCCTGGAGAGGAGCATTAAAAAAGTCTTCAACTACTCCCACGATTACAGTTTCTCTTTCACCATCAGTTTTAATGACCTGACCAATCGCATCTTCTGCCGATGAGAAACCAAGGGTTTGGACAGCTTTTTCATTGAGGAGTACATTATAAGTTTTAAGGCTATCATTGAGCGATACCAAATCACTTTCCCGAAGGTTTCTACCTGCCATCAACGCAATATCAAAAGTTTCCAGATAATTCGGATCAGTGGTTTTTCGCTCTACTCCGTATTTTTCAGCATCGCCTTGTTGTGGATTATACATTGATGTCCAACTGGTACTTCCTGATAAAGGTGGGCCTGAATTGAATGATACTTTATCAACTATACTATGAGTAATGAGCTGGTTTTTTAAAGCCTCAATCTTTTGTGCATCACTTTCCGGAATAAAAACGATGTTCACATCATTCTTTTTGAAACCAAGATCCTGTTCATGTACAAATCGCATTTGGGTAGCCACTACAATAGTCCCAAAAATGAGCACCTGAGAGATTACAAACTGCACCACGACCAGAGATTTTCTTAGAGAAAACTTACCGCCAAAACCAGTATTTTTGGCATTGATAGATTGCTTCAAGGCTTCGGCTGGGCGAAAGCTAGCCAAGACATGAGCGGGATAATATCCTGCAAGGAATGTAATGAGCAGTGATAATCCAATGAGGAAATAGATTACTGATTGTTGGATCTTGAGTCCAAAGTCAATGACTACGGATAGATACTCGTTGAAAACCTGGACGAATTCATTAGCCAGATAAAACCCGATCAAAGAAGCAGTAAGGGTAAGTAGGAGGGTCTCAAGCATGTACTGTACAATCAGTTGTATTTTAAGGCTCCCCAGCGCTTTTCTTACCCCAATTTCTTTGGCTCTCTTAACCGATTGTGCAGTTGCGAGATTGATAAAATTGATACAGGCAGTCAAGAGTACAATTAAGCCCATACTCACAAACGCAATGATCAATACACTGGGAGTAGCATATGTTGTGCCCCCATAAAGTTCGTTGGTGTGGATATCGGATAAGGCCTGGAGACTGTAAGTTTTTCTTGCCGCAGTCTCTTCATCAAAATACTTACTGACAAAGCCATCAAGCTGACTTTCAATCCTTTCTTTATTGTAACTTTCTTCCAGAGTAACAAAAGTATAGCTTCCTGAACTGGTACTATTCCATGCTGTAAACCATTCTGGGTTAAGTTTTTCAAACGCTAACATAGGCAATAGTATCCTGAAAGTAACATTTGTATTTCGGGGTGTATTTTCCAGAATAGCAGAAACCTGATATGGCTCCTTTTCAACAATTACTATTTTGCCCAGCAATTCCTGGTAATTACCTTCAAACGAATTACCAAAAAATTTATCGGCCAGCTCTTTGGTGAGGATCACTTCTCCGGGAGTACTCAGAAGATCCTCTCGCTGTCCGGCAATGAGTTGATAATCAAATGTTTTGAGGTAATACTGATCCGCATAAGCAAGGTCGTCCTCTTCAAACATCTTGTGATCACCGTTTTCCTGCGGAATTTTAACGACTACATTTAGCTGATTAAATACCTGTGTGACCATCTCCAGCTCCGGAAAATCGTTTCTTAATGCATTGGCCAGAGGAAATGTGGTATAACCCTGATAAATCATACCATTAGCGCCTCTATAATCTTCAACAATGCGATAAATACGGTCAGATTTACTGTGAAAGTCATCAAAACTGTATTCATGCTTCACAAATGCATAAATAAAAATGCAACATGCAATGCTCAGTGCTAGTCCTGAAACGTTGATCATCGTATTGAATTTGTTACGTTTCAGATTTCTTAAAGTAGTGGTCAAGTAATTTCTCAGCATTGGAATAATAGATTAAAGAAAGTGTATTACATGATGAAGCTTTATAGATAATTTAATTATCATTCTGATCTTAAAGATTCAGCAGGATTTGCGTGTGCCGCTCTTATGGATTGAAAGCTCACGGTTATCCAGGCAATGAGCAGCGCGATGATTCCTGCAAAAAGAAAGATACCTAAGCCTAAATTGATATGATAGGCAAAATCCTGAAGCCACTGATTCATGGCCAGGTAGGAGAGAGGTACTGCGGTAACAAATGATATCAGTACAAGTCGGGTAAAATCTTTGGAAAACATATAGACGAGTTGAGATTCACTTGCTCCCAATACTTTTCTGATTCCTATTTCTTTGGTTCTTTGTTCAGCGGTGAATGAAGCAAGTCCAAAGAGCCCCAGGCAGGCAATGAATAACGCAAGGCAGCAAAACACCGTGAAAATCTTTCCTACTTTCTGGTCGGCCTGATATAGGTTGTTGAAGCGCTCATCCATAAAGCTGTACTCAAAAGGTAATTCAGGTACAAACTTTTTCCACTCAGCTTCCAGGAAAGAAATGCTTTTTTTAATATCCTCAGGTTTAATCCTGAATGAAATTGCTGCAGTACTCTTGCCCATCATATGCTTTTCATTGCCGATGACCATTACCATTGGAGAGATTTTTTCTCTCATGGTTTGATAATGAAAATCCTGCACTACTCCTACTACGTGGAAGGTAAACATTTCTTCTGGTTGCTCTCCAAAAGAGCTTAACAATTTTCCTATCGGTCCTTCCTCATCACTATCCAGCTCAAACTGTTTGACGAAAGACTCATTGACAATAATCCCCATGCTATCGGTACTATATTCATGGGAAAAATTTCTGCCTTCCACGATATTCATGCCCATGGTTTCAATATAGTCATAGTCAACGCTCCACCAGGGAACAGAGGTAGTATGCTCATCATTAGGATTTCTATCCCTGAAAATAGCGCTGTTGTTATTGCTGATACTATTAGCAGGTAAATAGGAGGAAATAGTACCATTGAGGATAGTGGGGTTCCTCAACATTTCCTGCTTGAAAGCATCAATCTGATCTCCCAGATAATAAGTGTTATGCAATACCAGTATATGTTCCTTATCGTAGCCTAGTTTCATGTCACGAATAAATTCCAACTGCTGGTATACCACGGTTGTACCGACAATCAGGATTATGGAAACACCAAACTGAAATACCACCAAACCTCCTCTCAACCAGTTATTACCCATTCCTTTGGATATTTTTCCTTTTAACACTTCAATGGGTCTGAATGAAGATAAAAAGAAAGCGGGATAACTTCCTGCCATCAAGCCTACGAGGAGTATGGTAGCTAAAACAGCGAGTATTACCCACTCAGGTTTAAAGCTGGTGAAAGTAAGTTGCTTACCTGATAAGTCATTAAAATAGGGGAGTAACACTTCTGCCATCAATAATGCTAGGACCATAGAGATTGTGGAGACTACCAATGCCTCAACCAAAAACTGAATAATCAATTGCTGGCGTTGTGAGCCCAGAGTTTTACGGATTCCCACTTCTTTTGCCCTTCCTGCTGAACGGGCAGTTGATAGGTTCATAAAATTAACACAGGCAATCAGTAGGACAAAGAAAGCAATCGCTGCGAATATATATACGTATTTGATATCCCCATTTGCCTCATGTTCAACTTGTAGGTTTGAGAATAAATGTATATCCAACAATGGCTGTAAAGTGTATAAAAAAGCATTACCAGCCTCTATAAACTCATCCATACTAATATTGGCAAACTGCTTTAGTTGAGGGGCCGCGTAGGTTTTGAAAGTTTCATTTAATTTCTTTTCCAGCAGCTTGGGCTCAGCATCTTCTCGCAATAAGAGGTAAGTATGAAAATTATTGCTTAACCACATGTCATTTCTGCTTTCTTCCAGAGAAGCCATAGAAAACATCACGTCAAAATGGAAATGTGAATTACTTGGCATGTTCTCAAATATCCCGCTGATAGTATATTCATTTTTTTCTCTTCCTACCTGTATGCTTTTACCTATTGGTGGATTTTGCTCCCAATCGGATCCAAAATACTTTACAGCATTATCTGTACTGATGACGAGATGATTGGGTTCGGTGAGTGCTGTATTGGGATCACCAAATAACATAGGGATGCTAAACACTTTAAACACCGTAGAATCAGCGTAAACTACCCGGTTTTCTTTATAGACATTTTCACCATCGTATAAATTTGTACCTCCTCTTTGTCGGAAACGAACAGCAGAAATTACCTCAGGGTAATTGTCTGTTACTGCTTGGGCGAAAGGGCCCGGTACTACCGCGTAGCTACCTTCCTGTCCTCCCATTTTATAGTAGCCGTTGATCCTATATATCTGCTCAGCATTTTCATGATGTTGATCATAACTTAGTTCATCTAAAAGGTAAGCACTGATGAGCAGACAGGTTGCAAGGCCGATGGAAAGACCAAGAATATTAATTAATGCATAAAATTTTTGCTTTAGTAAGTTTCTGGTAGCGATGCGCAGGTAGTTTTTGAACATAATAATGCTGTTTAATTATTTACATAAGGTGAAAAAATGTGCCAGATACAAAATGGGCTTAATTTTAGTAGAATCAAGCTTTTGAGGGAGGGTAAGTGTACAAAGACGTACATTTTTGTTCAAGAACGAACACTAGAGCCGTAGAAATTAAATGTAGTCAGGCTTATCAAGTGAGATTGAATTTATTGAATAACAGGCCTAAGTAAGAAAGCAGAGGGAATTTATAATTCTGTATTTTTATCATTAAAATATTTTTACTATTTTGAGTGAATTGATGAAATTAATTCAATGAATGTGGAGATTCATTGAATGTAATTATGCAAAAAGAGTAAAAATTTATTTAAAAATTATGAAAACTATAGAAGTTAAAGGTCTGCATTTTTATTATTACTTGACCTGGCAATCCCATAATGATACTTCAAGTTTGAGTTTCATTCCTAATGAGGAGAGTCTTCAGTTTATTTTAGATGAGGAAGTATCAGCTGATAAAATTTTGTATGATATTTATTCTTTTATGGATGACTATTTTTTTGATCTGAGAGAACGATTTGACTTCATTCCTTTTTTTCAGAAAAACGTAGAACTGTTTGAAATCAATATTGTCAAAAAAGATATAAGTACTAAAGAGCTATCCGGTGTAATCCATGAGTATCTGAGAGCGGCTTGAGCAATTTGGTATACGCTAGAGACCAATATCCATTAATCTCATGAACACTTCTGAATTTTCCTTTCTCTGATTGGGTATCTTTTCCTCACATTGTAGTGATTAATATCTCTTACCCTGATATATGTTGATCTGTTACTTTTGTATGAATTTAATTAATGTAAGAAATAATGACATATAAGTAGGATAATTGCGCGCAAAGATGATTATGTCCACCTATTAAGCAAGTTGGTATCAGGCTTGAATTTATGCTGATAGCATAACCGAAAGCCTATGAAATTTTTAAAATTTACAATTGCTTTTTTAGTACTCACTAGTTCACTGATTTTTATCCTTCCTACAGAGAACTTCTACATAGATTTGGTGCAGTCATTTACATTCCACGCAATGTTAGGTTATGTAGGGTTAAGTGCTCTTTTTGCGATATTTCGCTGGAAATATGTGACGTTAACAGCGATTTCTGTAAGTATGCTATTAGCATTCCATTTGTTGCCGCATATCAACAATGGCATTAGCAATGAATATGTAATGAATGGAAATACCTTTAAAGTAGCTCACTTTAATGTATTAGGAAGTAACAGACATTTTGATGACATCATTAATAATTCCATCAAACTCAACGCTGATATATTGTCATTTCAGGAAGTTGAAAGAGCATGGGCTTTAAAGTTGATGGATGGCTTGGAGCATCAATATCCATATTTTGCGATTACTGAACATGAAAGGCATGGGGTAGCAATATTTTCTAAATACCCATTACAGGATCTTCATACTTATAAGTGGACCGGCGAGCCTACACTCACTGGTAATATTATCTACAATGATAAGCAAGTACATTTTGTGACTACCCATACACTTTCTCCCAGAAACCCTCAGCGCTATCAGAACAGAAATGAGCATTTGACTAAACTGGCAGAATATGTAAAAAATATAGATGGGCCGGTTTTAGCCATAGGTGATTTCAATGCAGTACCCTGGAATCAGTACATCGTAAAGATTAAGGAAAGCACTGATCTTGTTGATAGTAGAAAAAGTATTGCTTCTACTTATCCGGCAAACTATCCACTGGGCTTACCCATTGACTATATCTTTCATTCTGACGAACTGAGCTGTATTAATTTTGAAGCCATTGAAGCGAAAGGCTCAGATCATAAGGGTATAATAGGTGAATATGCTTTTAATACGCCTACTATGCTGGTAGATATGAATTAATCATCCCGCTTGTACAGGATTTTTCCACCAACGATGGTCATATCAGCAGTAGTATTTAATATCTCTTCCTCTGGGATAATCATGATATTTTGAGAGAAAACACTGAAGTCTGCCAGTTTACCTACTTCTATACTTCCTTTGATATCTTCTTCAAAAGCGCCATAAGCCGCATCCAAAGTATAGGACTTTAATGCCTCCTCTCTGCTCATTTTCTGGTCAGGCTCAAATCCTCCTTCTGGTTCACCTGCTAGAGTTTTGCGACTGACTGATGCGTAGAAGCTTGCCAAAGGATTAATTGGCTCAACTGGAGCATCTGAACCATTTACAATTCTTGCTCCGCTATCAAGTAACTTACGCCACACATAAGCTCCTTCTATGATTCTTTCTTTTCCTAATCGCTCAATTGCCCAGGGGCGATCGGATGACATATGAATGGCCTGCATAGCTGGTATTACGCCTAAAGCACCAAATCTGGGAATATCTTCAGCACTTAAATGCTGAGCGTGTTCAATTCTGAATCTATGATCCTGGGCCAGTTCCGGTTTTTCATTAAAAGCTTTTTCATATTTATCCAGCACCTCACGATTTGCACGATCTCCGATGGCATGGGAACAAACCTGAAGGCCACTTTCCAGGGCTTTCAAAGAAGTCTCATAAACATAATCAATGGGTGTAGTATTGTGTCCATACTGACCTGACATGTCTGAATATTCTTCAAGTAGCCATGCACCTCGGGAACCCAGAGCCCCATCCATGTAAAGTTTAATGCTTCTGATAGTTAAGAAATTATCACCTAATCCTATGGCTGGGCCATTTTCATAATATTTTTGCAGAAGCGTACTGTCATTACCGCTGATCATTGCCCAAAGCCTGACTTTTAATTTGCCTTCTTCGGCAAGTTTCCTGTAGAGTTGTTCAATCTCCCCGTTGATCCCGGCATCCTGAAAGGAAGTGATGCCATGCACCAGACATTCCTGCATAGCCATTTCAGCAGCGCGCGCATTTCCTTCTTCATTTATGGCAGGAATTCGTTGGGTAACCAGTCTCATTGCATTTTCATTGAAAATACCCGTAGGATTGCCTAGTTCATCTTTGATGATTTCTCCACCCTCAACTTCATTCACTTCTGGTCCTTCCTGCTGGATATTGGTAATACCGGCTATTTCCATCGCTTTGGCATTCGCCAGAGCGGCATGTCCACTAGCATGTTTCAGGTAAACAGGATTATCCGGTGCGACTTCGCTCAACCCATGATGCGTAGGAAAGCCTTGAACCATAATGGGTGCGAGCGAGTCCCATTTATCCTGATGCCAGCCTCTTCCAGTGATCCATTCTCCAGGCTCAGTATTTTTGACTGCTTCTGCTACCATTTCAAGAACTTGTTCATAGCTTTTTGCTTGTAACAGGTCAAGGTTCATCTTATTCATACCTACACCTATAAAATGAGCATGCCCTTCAATAAAACCAGGAGTCATAGTTTTGCCTTCTAAATCAACAACTTCTGTCTCTTCACCAATCCACTTTTGCACTCCCTGATTATCTCCTACATAGACAATAGTATCATTAATCACAGCTACTGCTTCTGCTTTAGGTTGATTTTCATCTACAGTATAGATCTGCCCATTGCGAATGACCAAACTCGCGGTTTCTGTTTGCTCAGTACACGAAAACACAGAAAGAATAACAAATAAAATTAGGCTGATTAGGGATAAGCGAGGCATGTTTAAAGTGTTTATGTTAATGAAAGCTGAAAAATAAGCCGAGTAGTTGTCTTTACAAAATTTTAGGCTAAACAGCGTATTATTTTATCTCACCCACTACCATCTGAGATTTTGACTGTAAAAAGTAAGGCGCTTATTAAGTGAAAAAGTTATTTCTTAAATATTGGTGAGTTAAATCTACCTAATTGATTTATTCATTCACCCGCTGATATGACTGCTTCACAGGAAATATGTTGTGGTTCACAGGTGAAAACATGAAATTAGTACGCAATCAATTGTATCATCATGAAAAAATCTAAGCGCTTCTTTCTGCTTATCTGGGGTTTGATTTTATTACTTTTTTTAGTTTTTGCCGGATTCTTTTTTTGGAATCAGAGCAGCTCTGCTTCTTATATTTCTCAGGGACAATTTGAAAAAATGCTGGGAGAAAAAGTGATTAAAGAGGTAGTTCTGGTAAGGAACGAAAACTTTGCAGAAATAACACTTAAGACGGAAGCGCTGAATAGCGGTGAATATGAAAATATTCTTCACAATCATACTTCATTCTCCAGAGTCAATGGTCCTCATTGTACGTTAAAAATTCTTAATTCTACGTTTTTTGATCAGAGATTTAATGAAGCCCAGAAAAATATTGTAGCAAATGACAGAATTGACTATCGTGTGGAGGTACGTTCGGGTATTGGAAGTTTCCTGCTGAACTGGGGAATTCTTTTTTGGCTGTTGACAGCAGTTCCAATTCTACTCTTATGGCTGGTTTTTAAAATGTTCTGGTCTACTAAGCCTGAGAATAAACCTACTCAGACAGTTAACAAACAAAATTTTAATGGTTCTGAACCTAGAGTGTTTAATCATTCAAACTTCCCAGTCAAAATTGGAGATAGAACCATCTTTCTGGATATGAATCAGATTGTTTCGTTTCAGGCGAAAGACAATTATGTCAACGTGTTGGATACTGAAGATAACACTTATCTGGTGGAGTATACATTGAATGAACTGGAAGAAAAATTGCCCAGGCAGTTTATTCGTATTCATCGCTCATATATAGTAAACAAGCTGTTGATCAAAGAAATCCGAAAGCATTCCGGTAATCGTTTTACCGTGCATTTGAAGAGTAAAAAATCACAACAGCTTGTTTCCAGTCAAAGTTATGCTCCTAAAGTGAAGGAACTAATGAAATTTTAGGCAAATTCATAACCATCAAAATCATCGTAGTTGACCCCTAGTTTATCCATTACTTCCTGGGGGCTTCCTTTCCATACATTGGCAGTGTTACCTTTATATTGAAGGTCTTCAATCCCTATCTTGCTGGTAAAGAATCCGGTTGCTACAAAATCCCTGAAATTATTAAAGAAGTTGACGCCCTGACTCATCTCGGGTTTGGCAATTTCAGGATAAGCAATCTGATCAAGGAGTTGCTTTTGTTGCTGCTCGCTCAGCTCCACAAATGCTTTTTCAAACTGATGAATACTCTCCATGTCCAGCCATCGCAGGCCTCCACGCATACCGGTCTGATGCCAAGGCTGATCTTTCATCATAAATTCAATGAATTCAGGGACACCCGCATCGGCAGCATTCCCTGAACGGTCGTCAGCAGGGATAATCAGGTTTCCCAGTACAGTAACCGTTTGCATCTCATGCTCCGAAAAGAATTGCTGATCCATCAGCCTTTGATCAGCTTCACTTAGATTCATCTCCTCATTGCCAGCATGCTGATGCTCAGGAGCTTCCGCTGTTTCTTCGGGAGTTTCGCAGCCTACCCAGGTGAGACTTGCCAGAGATGCGGCAGCTCCGCTCATATATTTAAGAGAGGTACGTCGGTTCATACCATTTTTTTTTGGCTCTTCCATAAATCAATTATTTTAGATATTACCTTTCTTTTTCTGATCAATGATGTATTCTGATGTTCTCAGCGAAAGTGCTAAGATAGTCCAGGTAGGGTTTTTATCGGCCATAGATACAAATGAAGCACCATCTGCTACAAAGAGATTTTTGCAGTCAAACGACTGGCAGTACTCATTGACAGGAGCTTTCTTTGCATCTTTACCCATACGTGCTACGCCAACTTCGTGGATGATACGTCCCGGAGCATGAAGGCCATAGTTAGAGTCAGCTCCTGCTTTATTCCACAGCAGCTTTCCACCCATACTGTCAATAATCTCCTCAAAAGTGTCCTGCATATGCTTGGCCTGTAATATTTCATGCTCACTCCATTTGTAGTTGAAGCGAAGCACTGGAATACCCCACTGGTCAACTATGCCCGGATCAATTTCACAGTAATTGCTTTCCAAAGCCACAGGTTCACCCCGACCACTGAAACCGACCATAGCTCCATAGAAGCTACGATAATCGTTTTTGAGTTGGGTGCCATAGCCACCACCACCTTTAGGGCGCTCAGCACCAAAGGAAGCATTATAATTTTGGATACCCCCCAAAAATCCATAAGAAGGCATATTTCTTCCTCCCCAGATCTCAATATGATAACCTCTGGGAAAATCAAGCTTCGCCTTTTGGTTATCTATCCACCAGGGCGTATACAGATGCATACCTCCCACACCATCCTCATTGTAAGGTATACCATCCATCATCTGAGGAAAGATACCAGCAAGATCCCCTCCGGTAGAGTCCATCAGGTATTTACCCACCATTCCGCTGGAGTTTCCTAAGCCATTGGGATGACGCGATGATTTGGAGTTGAGCATCAGACGGGCAGTCTCGCAGGCACTGGCAGCGAGCACTACTGCTTTAGCTCTAATAGTATACTCCATGTTATCATCTTTGCTTACGTAGGAAACACCGGTAGCCAGACCTTCATCATTCGTAAGTACTTCCCGGGCCATTGCATTGGTGATCAGGGTAACGTTACCGGTCTCCAGAGCAGGGGGAAGAAGTACGGATGGAGAAGAAAAATTAGAATGGGTAGAACAACCACGGTTGCACTGTGAGCAGTAGTGACAGGCTGCTCTCTTGCCCAGCGGGCGGGTGAGAATAGAAAGTCGGGATGGTACTACCGGAATTTTCAGAGGGTCGCAGCCTTTTTTTACCAGCATTTCATAAGCACGAGGCTTGGGTGGAGGAAGAAAATAGCCATCAGGTTCATTGTCTAATCCAAGACTTGGGTCATGGTTGACACCAAAAACGCCGATCATCTTATCTATTCTGTCGTAATAAGGTTTGATGTCAGCATAACTGATGGGCCAGTCATCTCCCAGGCCATCTATACTCTTCCTTTTGAAATCCTTTTCTCCAAAACGTAGTGAAATTCTTCCCCAGTGATTGGTACGACCGCCCAGCATACGCGAGCGGAACCAGTCAAATTCTGTTCCGGCTACTCTGGTGTAGGGTTCACCATCTATATCCCAGCCTCCGAAAGCCGCATCAAATTCTCCAAAAGGCCTGTGGGTATTGGCACCTCTACGCGGAGATTGGTAAGGCCATTTGAACATGTCTCCTTTTGAAGAGTCAAACATAGGCCCCGCTTCCAGCAAGGCAACTTTTGCACCGGCTTCAGACAACGTCTTGGCTGCCATACCGCCACCGGCACCAGAACCTACGATGCATACATCGTAAACCGTAGAACTTTCTTTTATCTGCATTGAGCTGTTTTTTTGTGCATAAATTAGAGAAGGAATATATGGTGCGCAACCCTATAAAACCTTCATATTTTGTTTAGAATAAAAATGAATAAAGGGGTATCTTAAATAAAAGCAATATTGGTTGAAAATTTAGCAATTATTGGTCGTTTGTGATATGAAATATATCTGAAATATTGATAATCAATCAAATTTTAACAGACCATCTATATGCTCCCTATGTACTTTTAACGGAGGAATTATTGTTAAAATATCCTAAACCGGAAATATCTGCAACGGATTTTAAAATTGATATTTGACGGAAAGCATATAGTTTCTGCCCATATCATCTGCAAAGTAACGCAGCCGGTCGGTATAGGTCCGATACGAAGTGTTCAGTACATTCCTGACCTGAAAATTGAGGTTAAAATGATTGATTTGAGCATTCCATCCCAGGTTAACCATCAGATAGCCATCAGGAGGAGGGAGGAGATCAAAAGTTGAAGTATTTTCTTCAAAGAGATTTACATCATTTTGTTCAGCTTCCAAAATTTCTTGTATTGATATTACTCGCGGAGCTAGAAACTGCGGAAATGTATAGGAGAGTGTGGCATTCCAGCTATGTTGGTCTATAAAGGCAAATTTTTGTAAATTCTGTTGGTAAGCGTATTGAAAGTTCAGAGGCGGTATACCCACAAAATATTCATCGTTTGTGATATCTTTTGCCCATACATAGCTAAGCTGAGCTGAAGAGGTGATATCTGATGAATGTAGATAATCCATACTGGCATCAATACCGGCAAACAAAGCATCATCCTGATCATAAATGAAATAAGGAAATGCTCCTCTCACAGTTTGAGTGATGCCTGCCGGTTTGGTGTAAATATAGTTCCTGATATAATTTACGTATCCGGTAAATTCAGCCCTTACCAACTCACGGCTGATTTCATAAGTGTTGATCCATTTGATTCCCAGTTCAGAAGGAGCAGCTTTGTCATTTTCAGTAAGAATGTTATCAGTACTTATTTCATTGTTTTCCTGTCTTTCATACCGCCAGAGACCGTACTCAATGGAAGCCTGATGCTTTCCAAAGCTGTAGAGTTCGGAGACATTCGGTGGACGCCAGGCTGTACCCAGATTGGTTCTGAAAAGATGTCCGTTTTCTAATTGCTTGATCAATCCCAGCGTAGCAGTTACATTCTGAAAGGACAAGTCGTTACGGTATACATCATTATCTATATCACGACCACGGATAGAGTTGTTCTGGAAATCATAACGGATGCCCCATTCAAGGCGACTTTCCAGTATATTTTTGCTTTCAATCAGGTAAACACCAATACGGGTAGAATTATAGTTAGGAATAAAAGGGATGGTATTGGTACCGGGCAGATTATTGTTATCCTGATAAATCGTCTGTACACCTAAACTCCCGTCCCAATCAAAGAATTGTGGATGTTTCCACTCCAGATCAAGCGACTGACTCATCAACTCCAGGTTAATCGCTGGCCTTTCGTTATTTGCCCCTCTTCGTACATCAAACTCCAGTCGGTGGTTTTTCTGAAAAGCGTAAATTACTTCTAAAGATTGATTTTCATCGCTGAGCACGCTTCTGAGTTTCAACACATCATGCTGTACCTGCTGCCGCGGGTTGTTGATCTGATAGGTAAAATCTGAAGTGTAGAGGGGAGGTGATGAGGAAATAGCTAAGGCAAGGTCTTCCAGGTTTCCGGTAACCGAACCCCTGAGAATACCCAGTTCCTGATCAAAATGACTATAATAAGCATAAAAATCCAGGTTCTTCCAATGGTAACGCGTGCCTAATGAATAACTGCTTTCCCGCTTACCTGTATTAGAAAGCTCATAATCAGGAGCATGAAGATCACCCTGATAAGTCTGGGAGGCCTGAGCCTGAACACTGAATTTATGGAAGCCTTTCTGCAAACGAATGTGGCCATCCCCGGAACGACCATTTGATTTACCGGTCAGGCTAACTTCCCCTTTCAAAGGTGTAAGTAAATCCAGCTTATTGGGGTTGATTACTAATACTCCTCCCAATGCATCAGGTCCGTAACGAACGGTAGCAGCACCTTTGACAACACTAATATTATTGGCCATGGAGGGATCAATCTCAGGTGCATGTTCCACGCCCCAATTTTGAAATTCATGGCGCACACCATTGTTTACAATTAATACCCGATTACTATGCAATCCGTGAATGATAGGTTTCACAACATTCTGACCGGTTTTCAGAACGGATACTCCACTGATATTGCTGGCCAGGTCACCTAAAGATTCGGACTGATTTTGTTCAAAAACTTGAGAAGATAAGCGGTCAACAGTACCAGAATAAAGCGAACCTTCCTGAATCTCACCTTCCACAATTACGCTTTCCAGGGTAACACTATCAGCGGCCATGAAAATTTTGGGTACTTCGTGATAGGTATCATGGTGATGTATTACTTTTTTATACCCCACATAAGTGACGATCAGGTCAAATTCTTTCAGACAAAGCTTATTAATACTGAAATAGCCTTGCTTATCAGTAATTGTACCTTTGGAACTTTCTTTTACCTGAACACTGGCATAGGGGAGAGGTTCCTGAGTTTGAAGGTCCAGCACATAACCCTCCACGTGATACTGGCAGCTATCAGTAAGCGCATTTTCCGACTGCCAGGCATAAGAAGTAGTAATTGTGGCTATGCAAAAAAATAGCAGGCATAAGGAAGATAAAAAAAACTGCTTCATGAAGGACTGCATGATATACAATAGCCTTTAACTACCATTTCCACTTCCTGTACCTGATATCCTTTAGGAAGATTTACTTTAGGAATGGTTTGTTCGGGTAGGCATAAGGTTTTACCACAGGCATGGCAGGAGAAATGGATATGTTCTTCATGTGCAGCTCCGGGGCTTTCCTTAATCGTCTGCTGGATATTATGCTGTTGCTCAGATTGTTCCAGTGTTTTACGGATGTTGTCTGATAGCCCATAAAGTGCAGCACCACCATCGCTCGGTATGGGGTGTAAGATATTTTTCTCAATAAATGAATTGAGTGTACGGTATATGGTAACTCTATCATATTGAGGCAGCTTCACTTCCAGGTCTTTGGCAGAAAGAGCGAATGAAGCATTCATAAAAAACGTAATGATATCTGTTCTGCACCTGGTGAAGCGCAGCTGATGTTGGTGAAATAAGCTTTCCAGAATTTGCTGATCCATGCGGCAAGTTAATTAATATGCAATCAAGTTGCGTGTATTCAACTACAAATTTAGGGAATTGATTCACTGAACTAATTCACATAGAATGTATACCTATAAATAGAGGGAGTGATAGTAAGGAGATTCCAAACACTAGTCAGTATTCATCCACCAGAGCTGCTCCCATACTGCTTCCCCATCATTTTTTTGTGGCTTACCGGATGTACTACGTCCTTCTGTGATATAGCGGGTCAGTAATTTTTTCAGATCTTCAACTTTATCAGGCTTTGCTAATGCCAGATTTTTTGTTTCACCAATATCTTCTGCCAGATTATATAACTGTAGTTCAGGAAGGTTCTTAGCTTTATCACTATCAGGTTGAGGATCACTCCATCCTCCTGAACCAGCACACATGATTAGTTTCCAATCCCCCTGACGAATGGCAAAGCTACCATTGATGGAATGGTGTACCGTAGCTTCCCTGAGTGGATTTTTGAAGCTTGCTCCTTTTAGAATAGGTAGAATACTATAGCTGTCTTCTCCTTCATCATCTTTAAGCTCGTAGCCTATGATTTCAGCACAGCTAGCTAGTAGATCGGTGGTACATATCACTTCATCGGTAGTGCTGGAGGGAGTGATAACGGAAGGCCATTTTGCGATGAAAGGCACATGATGCCCTCCTTCAAAGATGTCTGCCTTATGTCCGCGAAAATGATAAGAAGGATCATGGCCCAGAGCAAGCAGTTCATCGTATTTAGCTCGGGGTGAACAGCCGTTATCTGAAGTGATAATGATAAGTGTATTCTGTTCTATTCCCTGTGTCTTTACAGTCTGCATCAGTTTCCCTATATAATCGTCCACCATCATTACAAAATCACCATAGGGATTTAATTTGCTCTTCCCCTGCCATTTTTCAGTGGGTAAAATGGGAGTATGGGGTGAAGGTAATGCCAGGTACAAAAAGAAAGGATGCTCATTTTTACTTTGTGCTTTCACATAATTTTCGGCTTTGCTAAAAAAATGGGGGGTAACCTCTTCATGTACAAAATCCGGTGCGGTGAGCCCCTTTCTCCAGAATCCTTGAAAGTCAGTGTTTTCGGTAGAATCTATCGGTACTGCGGTAGGCATGCCATTTTCTACATATACATAAGGCGGCATGTCCAATGATCCATTGTGGCCATAGGCATAGTCAAACCCCAGATCGTTGGGAGTATGGCTGACAGCTTGAGTAAAATCAATGTCACCATTATTCATTCTGGCAAAATTCCATCCCAGATGCCACTTACCGATAAAAGCCGTGTGATATCCTGCACGCTGAAGCATGCTGGCCACTGTAGTTCTTTCTTTAGGAATTAATGCTTCAGATTCGCCCCAGAGTACACCTTCTTTTAAAGTTGAGCGCCAGTTGTAACGACCGGTCAAAATTCCGTAACGAGTAGGGGTACAAACAGCAGATGAAGTATGGGCATCGGTAAACATCATGCCTTCCGCTGCCAACTGGTCAAGATGGGGCGTTTTGATTTTACTTTCAGGATTGAATGCGCTTACATCACCATAACCCAAATCATCGGCGAGTATGTAAATGATGTTGGGATGTGGATTAATTTGTGCAGTAGCATAAAAAGAAAGCAGAAAACACAGCAGATAAGCAGTTGTGCGTTTAACGCAAATACTATTCTTCAGGATCTTAGGTTGCATAATAGCTTTAGGTCGTTTGCAGCGAATCAAGATAGCATTTTTAGATAGAAAACTAACTATTATAATCATTAGGCTACATTTTTTGGATGATGTCAGCCACTCTATCCATTTCTTCTATGGTGTTAAAATAATGAGGAGATAATCTTACTACCCAGTCAATCCCTTTTTTCTCAAAGTCTATGATGGCACTACTTTTTGCTGTGGTAGAGTAAAATACATTTTGTGCATCAAGACAGGCTTTGATCTGAGCCAATGATTTACCCTCTTTTTGGAAAGTAAGGATGTTGCAGGTTCTGCTGCCCTGATCAAACAATTTTACTCCCGCTATGCTCACGAGCCTTTCACGGAGTTGGTGCATAAGTTGCTGATTGTAAGTTTCAATATGCTCAATTCCTACTGCATTGGCATAGGCTACGGCCTCTTTCAGACCTATCAGCAGGGCATAAGGGATTTCCCAGCTTTCAAACCTTTTAGCACTTTCTATCATTTGAAACTGATCAGAAGAAGTCCACTCAGCGCCTCTCAGATCAATGAATAATGGAGCATAGTCTTGAGTAAGTACCTTGTCAGAAACATATAAGAAACCGGTGCCACGTGGTCCTCTTAGAAACTTTCTACCGGTAACACTCATAAAATCGCATTGGATTTCTTTTACATCCACCGAGAATTGCCCAACGGATTGACAGGCATCTAAAAGATAAAGTACTTGGTGCTGGGTACAAATTTTACCAATATCAGCTACATCCTGTACCAAACCTGAATTGGTAGGAACATGAGTTATGGCAACAAGCCTGGGTTGATGTATTTGGATTTTTTGTTCTAAATCTTCCAGGTCTAAGTCCCCATTACCCTTATTTTTTACTCTCACCACATCAATCTTAAACCGCTGCTTGAGTGAGATAAAATTGATCTGGTTTGATACATAATCATTATCTGAAGTGAGAATTACATCATCAACTTCAAAAGGAATAGAAGATAGTGCTTTGGCATATGCTTCGGTTGCGCTGAATGCAAAAGCAATTTGATGCGCTTCGGCGTTGATAAGCAAAGCTACTTCTTTATAAAATGATTCAATGTCCGCTTCTCTAAGTTCAGCTACCTTATAGCCGCCCAGCTTTTCTTCTTCTTTGAGATATTTCTGTACGCTTTCGGCTGCTTTATGAGGCATCAGTGAAGAACCTGCACTATTCAGAAAAATCTTATCCTGACAGGCCGGGGTATCTTTACGAATTTGCTTAATGTTCATATTTAAAATTAAAGACTACTGGTAAACGAACCAACCCAAATCAGGTATACCCTGAAATCTTTCTATACTAATAGAGGCAAATAGCATCTCAGTAAATTTTATAAAAAAGTGTTTACACTAAAGCGAACTACCGAAGCATCACCTCACAGGTGAATTTGTAGATAGCTTGATAACACGTGCAAGTTTCTTCCTAAGTAGTAGTTCAAAAACAAACCAAAATATTTATGCAAATCGCGGGAACATTACTTATATTTAGTTAACACAGTGTCAGCAGCTGTAAATAACATGATTAGGAGAAAGCGCATAGGATGAATTGAGCAGTAAATATGCTTTAGCATATAATGTATAAAACGCAGATAATCACTGTTTTCCTGTACGAAATCAGGGGAATATATTTTTTTAAATCAAACACCTAGAGCTATGAAATCTATCCTAACGATGCTTTTAAGCATATTTTTGATCAACCCCGCTTTTTCTCAGTCTTCAGTAGGAATTTTTGAAGTAAGCGAGGATATAGGGCAGCCATCAACATCTGGAAATGCCACCTTTGATGAAGCTACCCAGACTTATACATTGAGAGGCGCAGGTTATAATATTTGGTTTGAGCGAGATGAGTTTCAGTTTCTCCATAAAAAACAAAGTGGAGACTTTATCATTACTGCCAATTTTGAGTTTGAAGGAGCGGGTTTAGACCCCCTGCGTAAAGCGGGTTTGATGATCAGAGAATCATTAGATGATGATGCGGCACACATAACTGCAGCCGTTCATGGGGATGGTTCAACAGTGCTACAAAGAAGAGTACTTAAAGGTGCTTACATGAGAGACCCCGAAGATGATATATCCGCTCCCAAAAGAGGATACGAAATACTACAGCTAGAAAGAAAGGGAAATGTAATCACCATGCGAGCAGCACATTGGGGAGAGCATTTGCAGGAAATTGGCTCATATACCATGGAATCAATGCCTAATGAGATATATACGGGACTGTTTATCACTTCCCACAACGAAGATATTCTGGAAGAAGCAAAATTTTGGAATGTACGTATATCTGAAATTGTAGAGAACAATTATGATGGATTCATGGCCTGCCGTTTGGAAACCATGAATGTGATGGATGGGAAAAGAAAAGTAGTATACGAAGCTACGGCCGATGATCGTATTGAGTCACCTAGCTGGGCACCCGATGGTCAACATCTTTTAACTACCATGGATGGCTTGTTGTATACTTTTCCACTAAATGGTGGAGAGCCTAAGCAGCTAAATACAGGTGACATTGTTAGAATCAATAATGATCATGGTTACTCTTTTGACGGAGATCAGCTGGCGATTACCAGCAGTCAGAATGTTGAGATTGGTCCAAGAATTTATGTGCTTCCTGCTGAAGGTGGCTCCCCCAGATTGCTTACTGAAAAAGGACCATCGTACTGGCATGGCTGGTCGGCAAATGACAGACACATTTATTATGTAGCCCAAAGAGATACTACAATTTATAATATTTACAGAATGTCGGTGAAGGGTGGAGAAGAAGAGCAAATTACCAATAACACCAGTGGTTATGTGGATGGTCCTGAAGAATCTCCCGATGGTAAGTACATTTATTATAATGATAACCAGACCGGTACAATGCAGATATGGCGGATGAAAACGGATGGAACAGAAGCCGAACAACTTACTTTTGACGAATACAATGACTGGTTCCCGCACGTTTCACCGGATGGCAAATGGATAGCATTTCTATCTTATGAAAAAGATGTACCTCCTGATGCTCACCCTTCCTACCGACCCGTAATGATCAGGCTTATGTCTCTGTCTGGTGGCGCTCCTAAGGTAATCGCTAATATCTATGGCGGTCAGGGTACGATGAACGTTACCTCCTGGTCTCCGGATAGCAAAAACATAGCTTTTGTAAGTAATTCTAGGAGGTAATTTTTCAAGAAAAGCCGTGCAATTATTTAGATAAAGGTAGTACGGCTTTTCTTTAATTTGCTACATAGTAATTTTCATATCAGTCAAACTGTTGATATGTCTGCCTGACCGCTCTTTACTATTGCTTTCTATTGACTTGATCCTTTAAGAGAAGATGTACTACTGTATGTCATCTGTTGATCTGTGATACTTTTGTGATACTTAAAAGCTAATTTTGAGTAAAATAAGTGATATGAAAGAGGTACTCATCGTAGAAGACGATTCGGAAATCGTGGATTTGCTGGAAATTCACCTCACCGATTTGGAGTGCAACATTCAAAAAGCTCATGATGGAAATCTCGGTCTGGATAAAGCACTTCACCATAACTTTGATCTGATTATTCTGGACATTATGCTGCCCGGAATGGATGGCCTTGAAATTTGCCGGAGAATCAGAGGGCAGGAGAAGTACACCCCTATCCTGATGCTGACTGCCAAATCTGAGGAGATTGACAAAATTCTGGGTTTGGAAACAGGAGCAGATGATTATCTGACCAAGCCCTTCAGCGTAAGAGAGTTTATTTCTCGTGTCAAAGCCATTTTCAGAAGAGTAGAAATGATACAGGGCAATCATCAGGAAACTGATAAGAAAAAGATACTGGAAGTGGATGGGCTACATATGGACACTGAAAAAAGGAAAGTGCTGCTGAATGGGGAAAAACTGGCACTAACTCCTAAAGAATTTGATTTGTTATGGATCATGGCAGCGCATCCGGGAAGAAGCTATAGCCGGCAGGAGCTACTCAATCTGGTATGGGGCTATGAATTTAGCGGCTATGAGCATACAGTCAATGCACATATTAACCGTCTGCGTTCCAAAATTGAAAAAGATGTCTCTAATCCCCAATACATTTTAACTACCTGGGGTATAGGTTACCGTTTTAAAGACGATTAAAATGTCAGCTCAAAACCATACTCATTCTATTCGGCAGAGCCTCTTCTGGAGGATTGCCATCGCCTTATTTATACTTTTTCTTCTGTTGGGTTTTTCCTTTATCCTGATTACTTCATTTGCTTCCAAACGCTATTACGAAGAAACGGCGCAACGGCTCAATGCGCATGTAGCTCAGGAAATGTTGCTGGAAGTAAATCCATTTGTAGACGGTGAAGTTAATGACGAAGCCCTAGGCACCATCATGCACTCTATGATGGCAGTCAATCCCAGTATTGAAGTTTATCTTCTTGATCCTCAGGGTGAAATTCTTTCTTATGTGGTTTTAGACAAAAAGGTTAAGCTGAAAACAGTAAACATCGCTCCTGTACATGATTTTCTGGCTACGCAAGGTAAAACCTATACACTGGGGGATGATCCACGTAATCCGGGAAGAAGTACCATTTTTTCCGCAGCAGAAGTAAGGGAAAAAGAAAAACTCTTAGGCTATGTCTATATGGTATTGGCCAGTGAAGAATATGATAATGTGATGGCTTCGCTCTGGCAAAGTCATATTCTGAGAATAGGCACCTGGTCGTTTTCATTGGTATTGGTTGCTGCGCTGATCATTAGTCTTCTGGTTATATGGTGGTTTACGCGTAGCCTAAGGCGTATTCAGGATATGGTGAGAAAGTTTGAAAAAGGAGATTTATCTGCGCGTGTAGAGGTAAGACAGGATGACGAGTTGGGCCAACTTAGCCATTCTATCAATAAGATGGCTGATACCATTGTGCGTAATATTGACGAACTGAAGCAGGTGGATACATTGAGAAAAGAATTGATCGCTAATGTATCCCATGATCTCCGCACTCCACTGTCCATTATGCAGGGGTATGTGGAGACTTTAAATATCAAAAAAGATAGTCTAACTGAAGCACAGAAGGAAAAGTATATGGGAATTATCCTGAACAGCTCCAATAAACTTAAGCGCTTAGTTGACGATCTTTTTGAACTTACCAAGCTGGAAGCCAGACAGATAGAACCTAAGCTGGAAACTTTTGCCTTACAGGATCTCGTTCATGACATTGCTATGAAATACCAGTTTCTTGCCACTGAAAAAGCGCTTAAACTGGAGACCTATCTTGATCAATCCACTGCTCTGGTACATGCTGACTTGGCTATGATAGAGCGGGTGATGCAGAATCTTCTGGATAATGCGTTGAAATATACTCCTCCCGAAGGAGTAATTAGAATTAAAGCTGAGCAGTGCGAAGAACAGGTCTGTATTGAGATCAACAATAGTGGTTCTACCATCAATAAAGAAGAGCAGGAACTGATTTTTAACCGCTATTTTATGGGCAAGGAACCCCGAGCCAATGGCAGTGGGCTGGGGCTGGCGATTGTACGCAATATTTTAGAAATCCATCATTCAAGTATAGAAGTGAAAAGTAGCCCGGAAGAAGGAACCACTTTTTATTTCAGTTTGCCCCTGGAAAGTGGGCCAGTAGCAGTTTGACAAAATAGAAAGTGATGCCCCTCTAATTCAAACTTAGTCTTTGTTTTCCTCCTCAAACCCCCTTTTTTAAAACTTTATACTTTGTTCAAACTTATGTGATCTTTTCGTGACAAATGGCACTTACTTTTATGTCAAACAAATAACAAAACATCATGAAAAAGATCATTTTATTCGCAACCCTTCCTGTATTATTTCTTTTTGCCTGTGAAGATGACAGTGCAGAAACAGTGACTGTAGACAGTAGCCAGCCTACTGGAGAATTTATGTCACAACGAGGAGGTACTTTTGTAGAGCAGAATGGTACCGGAACTATGGGCATGGCTGAACTGGGTACCGATGAGGACGGAGAGCAATTTCTATACTTCGGCACCGATTTTCAAACCAATTTGGGTACAGGCACAGTAACAATTTTCCTTTCTACCAGCGAAGAATTTATGGCTGATCCAATGCAGGGAAACCCCGATCTAAAGCTGGTGGGGAGTGTAAGTATGAACGGAGCATCCTATTACAAAATATCTCCCGCAGCAGAAAGTAAATATACACATGTCATCTTGTGGTGTGCTTCTGCATCTATCCCTTTTGGTTATGCGCCATTACAGTAAATATCATGGACAGAGCCCGGGGTATCAATCCCGGGCTTTGCTTTTGCCTACACTTACACTGATGATTACGATTGCAGGTAATCTTTTGATACAACTGGAAGCTAGAGCACAAAGCGCTTGGGTAAGAAAAAAAGCTGAGACATTTACGCAGCTAAGTATATCTTCCTATCAGTCAGATCGCTATTACAATCTGGATGGTGAAATGGTAACGACCACTGATTTTGCTCAGCATAATCTGTATTTCTATTCTGAATATGGCCTCACAGAAAAGTTAACCATTATCGCTAATCTACCACTGCTCAGAGCTCATGGTTTTACCTCAACAGAAACTATCTGGGGCGTAGGGGATCTCCGGGTGGACGCAAAATATGGATTCTTACAGGAAATTCTTCCTATTTCAATAAGTGTAGGAGTTGAGGCCCCAATCGCGAAACCCAATCGTTTCGCTGAAAATCAGGATGGTTTGGGTAGTATCAATCTGCCTACCGGGGATGGTGAGTGGAATTTCTGGTCTACCCTAGCCATTTCAGGCTCCCTGCACCCTTTACCTGCTTATATAAATCTTTCAGGGAGTTACAACAAACGCACTTCATTTGAAGGACAACATTTCAAGGATCAGTGGGTAGCCAATGCACAATTTGGTTATCAGTTTTTTCAAAAGCTATGGCTTCAGCTTTCAGTTGGTGTACAAAATACGATCGGTGAACCAGAGGGCTTAGTTTCATTCGTAAGAGGGGACGGCACAGCTTTTACCCAATACGGAGCTAATCTTTCTTATCAACTGACAAATGAATGGGGGATAGGTCTGCAATATTATAATAATGCAGATTTTCTGGTAAAAAGAGTCAATGTTTATGAGTCACCTACCTTTGGGATAAGTGTTTTTTTTCAGGGACAAGTAAAAAAGTCAGAGTAGAAATATTATAAAACTCAGATACTATGATGAGCCAGGAAATATATCATAATCAAACTTTTATACCTGAAGTGATTGCAAGTATGCAAGGCCATTTACAGGAATACAATAAGTACGATTTTATTTATCTTAATAATGTCTCAGCACCAAAAATTTATTACTTGCAGGAAGGTTTAGTAAGACTAGGAACCTACACTGAGACCGGAAAAGAAGTGACTTTCTGTTTGGTTCAGGAAGGAGCGATAATTGGGAATTTTTCTTTTCAGGACCAGCAGGGAAGACCATTTGCTCAGGCTTTTTCCGATGTAAAGCTGGTAGCCTATAGTGAATGGGAAATTAAAACGCTTTTTCAAACCAATGTTAATACCAGTTTTGAAGTTTTGAAGCTGATGGGGGAACATCTCCGAACCATGGAAGAACAGTTCAAGATGTTAGCCTATTGTGACGTGCATCAAAGAATTATTCGTTTTATTCTTTACCTGGCCGATTTGTATGGCTATCGTCACCAAAGGATCACATTTATTCCTCACCAATTTACCCATGAGGATATCAGCCAGGTCATTCATACCAGCCGTCAGACAGTAACAGTATCACTTAGAGAATTACAGCGGGAAGGCTATTTAAGCTATCGCAGAGGTGAGTTTAGAATCTACCGATATGAAGAAATGATCGGCTTGGCTAATAAATGCATGAACTACTAATTTTGAGGGAGTACTGAATAAGTAAATGGCTTTTCAAAAAAACTGCCATCCATAAATGGGTTGTGGAATCTGAAAAAATTGCAGCAATTACAATTTTTTTTATCATTAAAGCTTAATCTGCCAATCTTGAATCTGCTTATGAAAGCATTTTTCTTTTTTGTATTCAAATATGTATTGGTCATACTGCTTACTTTTGCTTCTACCTGTTTTTTTATATGTAAGCTTGAGTGAAATCTATATGAGTTTTTCTGATGAGTCTGGATTAAGAGATTGGTGGCAAGATTTTTTTATCTTATTTATCCAACTATTTCAAGCAGGCGGCATTGTTTTGATATTCACTCTTATTGTATTGTTTCATCTTGTCCAGTTGCTGGCTAGGGTGGTATTCAGATTCAAAATCAACGGGCTTTTATTAGGAAGCGTATTGGGCAGTGTAATTGCAGTTCTTTTTCTTGTTATTAGCAAGGGGGATACTGTTTGGATGGTTTACCTTCCTTTACTTATCTTTTTTATGGGGTTAAGTTTCGGCCTATTTCATCAGATAATACTCAATTATAGATTAAGGATGAAAAGCAATTTCTAAAGCACAATACTAGTAGGTTTGCTAAAGTAGAAGAAGGAAATCAAAACGTTGATTTCCTTCTTCTCTTTTATTTACATGTGATCATCTTTAAGTGTAGCCAGTAAGCTGACCAGGTCACGAATTTCCTTTTTGGTAAGGAAGTTTTTCATGTCCGGCATACTGGAAGCCGCATTATTTCGCTTTACGATCTGATCTTTTACGATCGTAGTGTCTGGTTGATTGCCAATTTTTAAGGTGATTTCATCCTCGGTTTCTCCCTGGTAGATACCGCTGACGGTTTCTCCGCCTTCCATTTCAAGGGTTACTACCCCAAAGCCGGGAGCCAGACGAGCACTGGGATTGATTAAAGCTTCTAATAGCTGTTCACGACTGAGTCTTTCACCTACACCATTAAGTCTTGGACCAGCACTACCACCGTAGTCCCCATAGGCATGGCAGCGTAGACATTGAGCAGTAGGATGTCTGTATAGAAGGCTTCGGCCACGATCAGGATCACCTCCGTATAATGCGGCCTGGTAAGATGCAAGCTGCTCATTGGGAGATTTGGAGGATTGAATCTCATCAAACCTGATTTTCAGGTCCTCAGAATGAGTGCTGTCAATGGCTTCTGCCAACTCTAATTGGATTTCATACGGTAGGTTTCCTTCTTCCAGATTTGCCAGCAATCTATTGAAAGTATCTTCTGAATTTTCCAGCGCCACATTACCTAATGTTAGCAATGCTGCCTGCTTTTCTTCCGTAGTCCTTTTATCAATGACTTCAGATAAGAGTACTACTTTCAACTCATCTGAGATTTCCATATCATTCATCAGATCCAGTCCGGCTACTCTCACCATCTTTTCACTGTCAGTCAGTGCCTCTTCTATCGCCTGATCCATCTGATCGGTGTTCATGGCAGCCAGTGTTCTCAGGGCAGCTACCCTTACCTCAGGATCAGCATCATTCTGTAAGACTGCCATCAGACGATTACTACCGTTTTTAATATTGAGCTTACCTATGGCCTTAGTAGCACTCAAGCGGATAGGAGTCTCTGAGCTGGCAGTAAGGTTGATCAAAGCATCACTGGCTTTCATCCTCACCTCAGCAGGATCTCTTTGAATCTCTCCTCTGTATCTTCCGGTCACTCTGTCCAGCACAGAAGGTTTGGCCCAGGTACTCAGAGCAGCTACCGCTTCGGCCCTCATCTCAGCAGGGGCAGAATTTCGTAAAGCATAATCAATCAGGTTCTGCATGGCTTCTTCAGTACCTACTCTGAGGTTGGCATTGATCGCTCTTCTGATGAGTGCTTCATTGATGAATCTTTCTTTTTGCAGCACATCTCCCAAAGCAGGCAGGGCAGGCTCAATAGAGAAGTCATCATTGATGGCGCGGGCGGCTTCAGTGACAATAAGCTCATCCTCATCGTCCAGGAAGTTGGTGATGCCGGCATCACCCATTCTTCTCAGTGCCAGTACCGCCCCCATTCTTACCGCTCTTGAAGGATGATCGTGCAGGTCTACTACAGCTTCTACATTATTGATTCTGGCCAGTGCCAGGCTGGCAGCATGCCGGATGTAGGCATCCTCATCAGCATTGGCTTCCAGCAGGCTGATCAAAGGTTGTACGGCATCAGCATAGGCGATTCTTCCCAGGGCTTCGGCAGCAAAGAAACGGGCACGAGCATAATCATCATCCAGCAGAGGGATAAGTTCATCACCTGCTTCCTGATAACGGATATCACCCAGCCACTTGGCCGCCTGAGCTCTGATCTCGGAGTCGGAGTCCTGCAGCAGAGCAACTAAGGGTTGGGCATAGCTGAGGTCCTGCATGCGAGCCAGTTGGGCCAGTCCCCAGATGCTGTTGACTCTGGCAAGTTGGTTATCGGTTTGAGCGATATTCTCTTCAAAGACAGCAGCCCCGTCATCACCACGCTTGGCCAGTTCAAACTGTGCTTTCTGACGTACCCTCAGATCAGGGTTTTTAAGTAATTCGCTCAGGCGATTTTCAGGGTATTCAGTAAAGTCTGCTGGTAAAATCTCAGCAGTTTGTTGCCGCTCAGCCCAGCTATCTCCACCGGGAGCATCCAATTTCCAGACTCTACCGTAGTCCTTGGTACCCCATCCGTCAATCCAGTCAGCTACATACATACTGCCATCAGGACCAAAGTCAAGACCAGTAGCTAATACATTACCTAAAATTTTCTCGGATTCCGCTAATTCAAAAGTTGCTCCCTTGGGCTTGAGTTTGAAGGCGTGGACACCCGAACGGGCTGGGTTACCGACAAATTCAGCTACGAAAAAAGTGTTTTTCCATTTGGGACTAAGCGCAGTTCCTGGATTGTACAGCATTCCCGTAGGTCCGTTTACGAAATTTTTGATCGTAGGCGTGATGTAAGCCGCCTGGCCTTCAAAACGAGGTTTGTACAATTCCTCATCCATCCAAACTTTGTATTCGTTATTATCAGGATCGCGATATTTTCCAAACTGCCAGTTGGTACGCCAGCCCGTATCAGAACCGTTTACCAGATAAACCAGTCTTTCGCTTTCACCGGGATGGTCACCATCATTATCCTGGCTGATCAGGTTACCATATTCATCAAAGACAAACTCATGGGTATTGCGAACTCCCATGGCGAAAACTTCAAAGTCGGAGCCATCGGGATTGGCTCTTACAATCACCCCACGGTTAGGGTACTTCCATTCTTTACCATCTGGGCCAACACCATTGAAACCAATATCACCAATTCCCCAATATATCCTGCCATCGGGTCCCATCTCCAGGCCTGACATGCCGTGTCCACCAAACCCAATGTGGATACCAAATCCATGAGCAATAGAGGTTTTATCATCGGCTATACCATCACCATTCGTATCCATCACTCTCCACATATCGGGCCCAACCCCAACAAAGACGTCATCTCCGTAAGCCATCACAGCTCCGGCAACATCTGTTACTTCATCATGAAAATCTTCAACCATGAGCTGAGAAAAATCAGCCAGACCATCACCATCTTTATCTTCTAGCCTGAAAATATTTTCTTTCTCTACAGTCATATCTCTCCAGTCGTGTGAACCATCTCCATTAAGGTCTGCCAGCCACTCATTTTTGGCACTATTTTCAGGAGAAAGGGTCTTGCGAAGAAATGCTCTTTTGTCTTCAATGGTTTGCAAGGAAATAGATTCAATCTCCCAATCCTGATGACCACGAATGTCAAACTCAGAGTTTTTCTGACGATTAGTTCTGGAATAAAATAAGCGACCTTTATCATCCACATCTATAGAGATAGGGTCAGCAACCAATGAATCTACCGCCCAAAGCTTAAGTGTGAGGCCTTCCGAAAGTTCGGGAGTTACCAGTGACTCAATTTTGCTGGCCATTTGAGAAGCTTCCTGAGCGCTCATTTCTTTGATTCTCAAATCAGTGGGCTCTTCATTATTACAACCTGTTACACTTAAGAACAGGAAAGTTGAAGTAGCCATTATGAAGAATGAAGTCCTTGATAGAAAAGGTAAATTTGTCTGTTTCATCTAGATTGTCTTGTAAATTAATTTAAGGATTACTGAATAATAAACATCGTATTAATCAGTGCATTACAATCAAATTAAGTTAGAATATTAAAGCTTAAATAAGTCATTTCCCAGACAATTTCCTTTTTTATCACCCTCAGTATCTTTTGTAAATAAAATGTGGGTAAGTTAATATATGCCTGACAGAAAAAGAGGATTCAATCCATTGAAATTATTTTTCTATTTGAAAGTTTGATCCGCAGACTGTGATCAGTTTATATTTTAATTATTATAGCTTTATCCTAAAACGCTCAAAAACACACAGTAAAATCATGTACTTCATTAGCAGAACTATTTTTTTGATTGTCATCACAGTTACAGTTTCAGGAAAAGTACTCGCCCAGAAAAGTTGGCAGGAGATTATCACCGTAGAAGACCTTTATATATCTTATTCCGAAACGTTAGAAGAAATGCTCAACCAACTTATTCTTGACTACCCTGGTCTGGAAAAGGTAAAAGCGGCTAAGGAGAAGGGAAAGATGGTTGATGCCAGTAAATATCTGCTGGAATATTATCAAAGCAACAATAGAGCAGAAGAATACAGAAGAACACAGCCTTCAGTATCTGATAAAACAATTGCAGAAGCAGATACTATTTTAAAGAATGTTTTTATCGTGCAAAATGTGAGAGGGCAGGTGCCTTATGGAGATGATGGTCATCGTGACTGGTACTACAAAGGACCAAATAATGATAGAGAATGGGCATGGCTTTCCAACCGACACAGTCAGATCGTCAGCGTACTTGACACCTACTTTGAGACAGGCAACCCGAAGTACGCGGAATACATAGACATGTTCCTGAGAGATTTTATCATCAAAAGCATGCCTTATCCCGCTGAAAAAAGTAGTACTTCTGTGTGGAGAGGTCTTGAAGTGGCTGCCCGGGCCAAAGTTTGGACACGTATTTTTTATAGCATGATTAACAGCGATTATTTGTCACCCGCTACCAAATTACTGATATTAAGCAGCTTGCCAGATCATGCCCATTACAACAGAAATTTTCATGGAGGCAATAATTGGCTAACGATGGAGATATCGGCGTTAGCAACAGTAGCTGCATACTTTCCGGAATACCAAAAGTCTGATGAATGGATGGATTATGCCATTGCACAAATGACAGCAAGCATGAAAGATCAGGTGTATCCTGATGGCGTACAGACGGAGTTAACTTCTCACTATCACAATGTCTCATTACGTAATTTTGAGCTCTTTCAGGATATCTGCCAAAAAGCTGATAAACAGCTCCCTCAATTTTTCAATCAGACCATTGAAGCGATGTACAGTTACATTGCGCATGCCGTTCGGCCCAGTGGATTTCGTATTTTGAATAATGATGGAGACCGGGGAAGTGACAGAGAAATTATTTTAAGCGGTGCAGAAACATACAATCATCCCGAGTGGGAATATATCATTACGAATGGAAAATCAGGTAAAGCCCCTACCGATGGACCTTCGTACTTTTTTCCCTGGGCGGGTCAACTCATCTCAAGAAGTGGGTACGATGCTGATGCCCATTGGTCTTTTTTTGACATAGGTCCCTGGGGAAGTGGGCACCAGCACAATGATAAACTGCATATCTCAATTTCTGCATATGGTAGAGATCTGCTGGTTGATGCAGGGAGGTTTGCCTATACCGGTGAAGTAGCAGAGAAATTCAGATCTTATGCCAGAGGAAGTGAGGGGCACAATATCATTTTGATAGATGATGAAGGACAGGAGGGAGGTCCAACGCATGCTCAGAAGCCTCTAAGTGATAGATACTACAAAATTAGCGAAGACTTTGATTACGCTTCCGGCTCATTTGATGAATTTGAAGACACAGAAGAAGTAAAACATAGTAGGGCTATCTTATATGTAAGAGGAGAGTTCTGGGTGGTAGTAGACAAAATTAATACGAACAAGCCAAGAAAAGTTGATGCACTGTGGCACTGGCACCCTGAAAGTATCCCCATTCAGGAAGATTCCATTGTTAAAACTGAGAATACCAGAGGAAATCTGGCAGTGATTCCGATTAGCGGTCATAAGTTTGACATTAATTTTGTAAAAGGACAGGAACAACCTGAAATTCAGGGATGGTACAGTCCGGAGTACAATCTTTATGAGCCAAATATTACCAGCTTCTACACAACCAATATTAAAGAAAGTAGCACTTTGGTGTGGTTGCTATTACCCACAGAAAATGAGCTTCCTAATTATAAAGCTAGCGTCATATCAGAAGAGGACAATGTAGTAAATGTAGAAGTACAAATTGAAGAGCATAAATGGCAGCTTTCAATCCCATTTGAAAATAGCGTTGGCGCAAAATTGGTAATGGAGTAACACTGAAATATTATTTAAGCCAAATTTATAAAAATTGAAGGTTTTTTTTTAAAAGTGACTGATTGAAAAAATACAATTTATATGCTGTTAAAAGCATTATATGCGAAAATAAATTTGAATAATGATAATTTATAGAATTCAATAATTGCAAATAAAAATAAAATTTAATAAAATATTTTTATATTTTGAACCAATTTGATAGGTTTGATGTAATTAAGTTGATAATACGTTATCAATATTAAAAATGTAGGGTGATGAAACAGGCAGACATGCCCTCCCGTCTCGAGGGTGGAGACAACGGTATAAATACTGACCTACATCAGTACTAACCGCTCCGTGGAGGTTCGACCCCTTCCCCTACAGCAATTAAACCATAGGCAAGCTGAAAAGCTTGCCTTTTTTTTGCTCCCTATTACTTATATTTTTTCTTGTTTAATAGATACGTAATGGAGAAATTACTGGCTTGTAAGTACACAACTGTATTCTGACTATGCCAATCACCCAAAAACGCTCAACTAAATTTTTCTCCAAAATTTATAGTTATTTTTTGCTATACCTTGTCCTGTCCCTGGTTTGGGGATGTAATCAAAGACCGGAAAAAGAAAATGGAATAAACAATACAGCACATCAGGAAAATTGGATACCAATTTTTAATGGAAAAGATATAGATGACTGGATTGTAAAAATACACCATCATGAAACAGGAGCGAATTACGCCAATACTTTTAGGGTAGAAGATGGAATTTTAAAAGTCAGATATGATGATTATGAAGGTGATTTTAATGATCAGTTTGGTCATCTGTATTACAAACAACCCTATTCCTATTATAAACTCAGAATGGAATACCGCTTTGTCGGCGAATTACATCCCGGTGCACCTGAATATACGCTTAGAAACAGTGGCGTCATGTTTCATTCACAGGATCCTCGCACTATGCCCAAAGAACAAAACTGGCCTATCTCAGTAGAAATGCAGTTTCTAGGAGGTTTGGGTGATGGAAATCCCCGGCCTACCGGAAACATGTGTTCTCCCGGAACAGAGGTTATCTATCAGGGTGAGATGGATCCTCGGCATTGTATTAATTCTAGTTCTGAAACTTACGAAGGTGATCAGTGGGTGAAAGCTGAACTTATCGTCTTGGGCGATTCATTGATTACTCATTTGATCAATGGAGATACAGTATTGCAGTACACCAAGCCTCAAATAGGAGGGGGCGTAGTGGAAGGATTTGATGAAGAAATTAAGCAGGATGGCAAATTTCTGAAAGAAGGCTTTATCGCCATGCAAAGCGAAGGTCAGCCGATAGATTTCAGAAATATAGAGTTGCTGAATCTGGAAGGTTGTATGAACTCCCAATCAGCAAACTACAAAGCTTATTATGTCAAATCCAGTCCGGATAAATGTGAGTAGGGCAACCATAGATTGGTATGATCAATAGTTAACAATCGCAGCTGAAATCATCAATGTGGGCATATTTAGGAGCGTAGATAGCATCTATTTTCACCACATTTTCCAGCGGCACTTCTTCACCTGAAGAAGTTGAAATAGAATTACCATGATCATTTTTCCATTTTTCTATAATAATGGTCATTACTGTAATGAACTCATGAATATCAGTAAAGTACTGAAGCTTGACGTACTTTTTTTGCTGAATTGATTCTTCCAGGTATTGCTCAAAAGCAGTGGTACTTGTTATATAACTCATCGTTAAAAAATCAAACCTGTTTTAAATGTATACGTTTAAAACAGGTTTAGAAAATGAATAATTCACACTAATTTTCAATCCAGTCTAATGCTTTGTATTTTTCAGAGAAGTGAAACACTTTAAGATTGATAGACTTTGAATGTTCAGCTAGTTTGGAGGCTTCGGCCAACCAGTCTTTAGAAGTAACCACTGCTACTTTACTAAAATCATCCATGGTACCAAGATTTACCTCTAAAAAGTCAAACAAGGTATCAACTGTAAAATCATTCATTTCAACATGTTCAACGAATAAATTTAATTTTTTGAATGCCTTGAGTTTTTCTTTCATACCTGGAAGCATTGGGATGATGTCACCCTCACTAAAATTTTCATCAAGGCGTAAACCGACAACATTGCCTCGCTGGGTTTTAATTGATTCAACCATTCTTTTCTGGGTTTAAATAATTTACTGGTGCTGCAGTTCAAAAAAATATTTTGATAAATTTAACTTAAAGTACCATAAATATTTAAATTTTTTTAAAAAAAGAATGATTTGAGTCATTTTTATGAATGATTTTTATCACTGTCAATATTTGCCCTCTTTTTTTGCTAAAGAATAACTTGATAATGATCGTTTTAAATGTTCAAACATCAAAATATTTGGTTAGTGAAAATCACAACTTGCAAATCTATATGAAAGTGGAGAATAAGTAATTAATAATAAAATTCTTGAACAACAGGAATTACAGAATAACTGAAAATTTGACAACACGATTTATCAAACGCTTACAGTATGTTTGATATGAAAAAGTATTTTTAGAAAATTAGCGATCATTTTTTTCAACGTATATGATATTGTGATATATAAACATTGCTATTCTTATAAATTCACTATGTTTGGTTTTTCTAAATATTATTAAGACATACACTCAAATGAAAAGATTCTCTTTCCTAAGCTTATGCTTATTGATTATTACTTCAACCACCTTATGCGCTCAGAACGCTGGTAGGCTGTCTGACATGGAATTTATAGCAGGACACTGGCAAACCACCAAAGATGGTAGAATGATAGAGGCATTCTGGACCGAAGCGGAAGGAGACAATATGGTGGGAGTAGTTCGCATGATCCACGAAGGTAAAGCCACACTCTACGAAATGTTTGCTATTGAAATGACCGATTCAGGTCTGGAATTAAAGGTTAAGCATTTCAAACCAGGACTGGTGGGTTTGGAAGAGAAAGATAAATTTGATCACTACACTTTTCTGGAAAGCAGAAAGGATAGTGCAATATTTGAAAAACAGGGGGCTGATGTGAGGGTATTGTACGAAAAGCGACCCGGGAAAAAGTTTGCTATTGCCATTGGTAAGGAGGAAAATGGAGCATGGAAGTATGAGGATTTCTGGGTATTTAGTAAGATGAATTAAAAGGCAGAATTTGAACTTGTACATAGGCACCATTCATAAGATTGTGCCTATGTTTTATATTAGCTCTCCCAAAGCCACTATTCCAGTATAAGAAATAACACAGGCGAAGATCAGGGCAGTGAGCAACCCGATATTCAGACCTATTCCAGCTTTGTGTTCGCCCATCAGTTCTTTGCGGTTGACTAGGTAAAAGATACAGGCAATTACCAGAGGTAACACAAATACCCCTGCTACCTGAGTTACAATTTGCGCCGCAATTGGATTGGCGCCTAGAATGGGAACTGTAAGCCCCATCAGGCAGGCTATTCCAGTTAATACTCTGAACCTGGTAGAGGCAGTGTCGAGCTCGCCGTCACGATAGTCAGCAACCAATAGCGGTGCTACCATCAAAATAGGGAAAATTGAAGATAGACCTGCACTTAGAGCTCCTACCATGAATACCACTACAGCAAATTTACCGGCCACTGGTTCCAACGTATTGACCATATCCAAAACTTTCTCAATAGTTTTTCCTTCATAAAACATAGCTCCGGTTGCAGCTGCCATGATGGAGATGTTGATGACAAACATAAGAATTGCCGAAGTTAAAGCATCTTTAGATTGCTCGCGGGTATGCTCACTGTTCCAGCCTTTTCCTTTCATCAGAAGTGGACGGACTACAAAAGTAGGAGCAGCCATAGTGGTTCCTACAAAAGCAGCAACAAGTAGTTTGCCACCTGTCACTTCGGGGATGCTGGGTACCAGCCCTTTAACGATATCGGTAGGCTGAGGGAAAACCACAAAAAGAGAAATCATAAAAGAGAGTCCCATCAGCGTTACAAAGACTATCAGTACTTTTTCAAAGAAAGAATACCTGCCTACCCATAACAAAGCATACATGATCAGAATAATGGCAATGGCGATTCCTAGCACTACCCAGTAATTTTCTGCTGGTAAGCCAGGAAAAAAGAGGTGGACTGTTTCATAAATGGCGTTAGAGCTCAATCCCAGTATCCCGGAAAGCGAATTCCACTGGGCGATGATAATCCCAATTACAACCAGCATTGCTATAAGTTTCCCAGCTTTGAGTTTCGTTTTGAAGCTATAAATAGAAGTTAGGCCGGTAACAACCGCAAAACGTCCGTACGCTTCCATCAGTACCCAGGAAAATATACAGCTAAGCAAAAGCACCCAAACCAGCTGCATACCGAACTGGCTACCAGCTTTTGCCATAGAAGTTACACTGCCTGTACCAATAGTATAGCCAATACAGAAAATGCCCGGTCCGATACTGAGCAAGGCAAGCCATATTTTCTGAAGGAAAGAAGGCCTGCTTTCTTGAGGTATTGTTTTTTTGGTAGACATGGATTAAGGCTTGGTAATGAAACCCTGCGCTCTAAGATAATCAAGACTCTTCTGCATATTGTCAAAGGCCTGCTCCTCGTTATCCACTGCCTGTAACTCAATGGCTATGTAAGGTACGTCATGAGCTGACATGATGCTAAATACCTCAGCAAAAGGAAGCGGGTTTTCCATGAGGGTTGTTTGCGCCTGACCGTTTTGGGCTGATTTTAAATGAATGTAATACAGATTATTGGCATGCTCTTCCAAAAAAAGTTTTACACTTTCGGCAGATGGATGTACACGGGACACACTGAAAGGGTTAGCGGTATCAAACTGCCAGCCAACATTTTCGTTGGTACGGCTAAATAGGTCAGCAATGCCCTTATACTCACCATCTTTTCCAAAAAAAGACTCGGAAGCATTTTCAATAACATACTGAAGTCCGTTTTCCTGAGCAACAGCAGCAGCGCTATCTGCGAAAAGTACAAGCTGATCAAGCTCTTCCTGTGTCCATCCTTCTTTAGCAGTATCAGCAGTAAATTCAGCGAAACTCCCAAGAGAACGGAAAAAGCCTGGCCCTTCAAATACGGCAGCATTTTTCACCCCTTTGTCAAAAGTTGACCAAAAGTCTGCATCCAGAATACCTTTCTGAATGGCATAGCTTACTTCTATCTCTTTTTGGATGGCATAATCTGCGATTTCCTGAGCTTCTTCCAGGCTTAAGACTGCATCAGGATCTCTAAGCTCTATCCAGGAATAGCCTTCCGCTGCCGCATAATCAATTAGCTTTTTTGAATTTTCCAGGTTGACTGGCATGACCGGCAAAAAATTCTGGGTAGTGAAGCCCAATTTTAAATTCTGATAGTCAGTAAACTGTAGTTTATCAGAAACGGTATTATCATTCTCACCAGAAGTGGTACTCGTTTGACAGGAAATGAGGAAAACAATAAGGTTGAAACATAAGAAATTGAGTAAGTAATGCTTGTTGAAGTTAGGTTGGTTGTTCATAGGTAGTGTAATCTTTTCAAAAAAGAAATATACATTAGATTTAGCTAAATAACTTTTTTATGGTTCATAATTTCAGCATACTCAGGCTTAGTGCTATCGTAATAGCTAAAATTAGCAGTATATTAAATAGTACCTATGGAATTTAGTTGAAAGCAACTATTTTAGCTTCCTGAATTTCATTTGTATGTCAATATTTTAATCCATGAATAGAAGAAATTTTTTAGGCCTGGTAGGAATCGGTAGTGGAATGGCTATATATAATCCACTGAGTAGTGAACCAAATGTATATCATCAAAATATAAACGCATTTCAAAATGCTAAAGAATTAAAAGCAGATGTGGTCATTGCTGGCGGAGGCTTAGGAGGATGCGCTGCTGCTTTGAGTGCACTTCGGGATGGTCTGAAAGTAATAATGACAGAGGAAACGGATTGGATTGGTGGGCAGATGACACAGCAGGGGGTACCGCCTGACGAACATCAGTGGATTGAATCTCATGGAGCCACGCAGCTTTATCGTGATTATCGTACTGCAATCAGAGATTATTACAAACAGTATTACCCTCTGACGAAAGAGGCCAAACAACGTGAATATCTTAACCCTGGAGACGGGGCTGTATCTCGTTTGTGTCACGAGCCAAAAGTAGCACTTGCAGTATTGGAAAATATTCTCGCACCTTATTTAAGCTCAAGACAGCTGATACTTTTATTAGATTATAAAGCAGTAGAAGCTGATGTAAGCGGAGATCATGTAGAAAGTTTAACTGTTAAGCACCTCCCTTCATCCAATCAAGTAGTATTGACAGCTCCTTATTTTGTGGATGCCACTGAACTAGGCGACTTACTGCCTTTGAGTGGAACCGAGTATGTAACTGGTGCTGAATCCAAAACTCAGACACAGGAACTGCATGCAGCTGAGAAGGCTGAACCTAACAATCAACAGGCCTTTACCATGTGCTTTGCCATGGATCATGTGCCAGGTGAAAATCACATGATTGAGCAACCTAAAGATTATAATTTCTGGAAAAACCATGTCCCCAAGCTAAGTCCACCATGGTCGGGTAAACTACTTTCTCTAAGCTATTCTAATCCATCAACGCTGGAACCTAAAGAACTCGGCTTTCATCCCCTAGGAGTACCCACCGGAGATAAGCTAAATCTCTGGAATTACAGGAGAATCATCAATAAGAATAATTTTGTAAAAGGAATGTACCCTGGCGACATTACGATTGTCAACTGGCCACAAAATGATTACATGCTGGGAAGTTTGATAGATGTCAGTGATACAGAATTTAATAAACATGTAGAAGCGAGTAAGCAGCTTAGTCTATCTCTGTTTTACTGGTTACAAACTGAGGTCCCTAGACCAGATGGCGGTCAGGGATGGCCTGGCTTAAGATTAAGAGGGGATGTAATGGGCACTGAGGATGGTATGGCAAAATATCCTTATGTCAGAGAATCAAGAAGGATAAAAGCAGAATTCACAGTTTTGGAAGAACATGTGGGAGCCGCTAACCGAGCTTTGGTAACCGGAAAAACTGATGGAAATACCGCTGCCTCATTTGATGATAGCGTTGGTATCGGATATTATCATATTGATTTGCATCCCAGTACCGGAGGAGATAATTATATTGATTTTGGCTCATTACCATTTCAAATACCACTGGGTTCTCTCATTCCTCAGAGAATGAAAAATCTATTACCAGCAAACAAAAATATTGGTACAACTCACATTACGAATGGCTGTTATCGTTTACACCCGGTTGAATGGAGTATTGGTGAAGCTGTAGGCTTATTGGTGAGTTATTCATTAGATAAGAATATTCCGCCAACAGCAGTTAGAAAAAATCAACTTATTGATTTTCAAAACAAAGTTAGGAAACATGGTATTGAAACTTATTGGCCGGATGCGTAGTCAGTCTATCTTTATGATTCCGTTTTTTAAGGCATATATCACAAGGCCTACGCGGTTTTTTACCTGTAGCTTCTCAAATAAGGACTCACGGTATCCATCTATGGTACGGGGAGATAAGCACATTTTGTCAGCAATCTCCCGGTAGGTGAGTTCTGTAGCGATGTACTGCATAAACTCAAGTTCTCTTTCATTCAGGTTTATTTTGCTTTCTTTTAGCTTTGATTCATTATGAATATTATTAATCAAAACCTGGCTTACAAAAGCAGAGTGATAGAAACCGTTATCTGAAAGTTGAGTTAGCGCAGCATGTAGCTCTTTTGGTTCTGCATCCTTTAGAATATACCCTTTTGCTCCTGATTTAAGCATTTGAATGATGGATAACTCGTCATCATTCATAGATAAAGCCAATACTTTAATGTTGGGAAAATGATTTTTTAACCATTCAGCAGTTTCATATCCGTCCATCACTGGCATGCTGATATCCAGTAATACTATGTCAGGAACCTGAACTTGCTGTATCTTTTCAATAAGATGCTTACCATTATCGGCTTCGTAACATACATGGAAGCCTGAAAAACCATTGATCAATTCCACGATACCTTTCCTAAAAAGGGTATGGTCATCTACAAGGGCTACTGAAATATTATTGTTCTTGGCTTGCATAGGGCAATGTAATAATTATTAACGTTCCCTGCTGATGGGAGGGGGTGGTAAAATTAATATTAGCACCAATCAGCCTGGCTCTGTGAATTATGTTTCCCAGGCCAGTACCAGCTTTTTCTTTGGCTAAGATAAAGTCAAAGCCAATTCCATCATCCTGAAAATAAATTAATAATTCTTCTTCCTTGAAATCAAATCGGACAGTTATCTTTTTTGCTGCAGCATGTTTGATGATATTACTAAGAATCTCCTGAGATATTCTAAAAAGAATTAATTTTTTTTGGTCATCAAGTACTTTCAAATCTCCTTCCGTGGTGATTTCAGTGGTGTAAAGGCCAGTTTTATTGATATAATCAAGTTCACGCTCAATTGCTTGTGGAAGATTTTGCTTCAGTATGAATTCTGAGTTTAGACTTTTTGACAAGCTTCTAAGATCCTGTATAGATTTGCTGATCAGTTCTTTAGTAGTCTTTATTTTTTCTTCAAACTGTTCATTGCCCTGCTGCTGTAGCGTGCTCAGATTGAGCTTAGCCAATGACAAGACCTGACCTATGTTATCGTGTATTTCCTGAGAGAGTGTATTGAGTGTTTGCTCCTTCATTTCAAGTTGTGCTTTGAGGATTTCCTGCTTATAGTTATTTTCTATTTCTTTCTTATCACGGACGTATTTGTGGTGCTGATTCTGGTGAATGAAGATGAAAGCAATAATAAAAGAAGTAACGAGCAATAAGAAAGTAGTTGCAGCAATTACAATCTGTATCTCTCCGGCAATGGCTTGCATAAAAGTCCTATAAATAAATAAATGCACATGAGGAGGAAAATGAAATTATGAAGTTGCCACAGAAGGCTTATTCTTTCAATTTTTTGAAGCGTTAAATAACTATAAGTAATAAAGATAAAAAAGCTTCCTGAGTAATATGTGAAAATACCAGTTACGTACCAAAAAATTCTTGATTTTGCTATGTTAGAAGTCACTGGATTTTTTAGTTTCTTCAAATAATAGAACAAGCAGTACATTACAAGAATAAAACTTGCAACGCCATAAGTAATACTGTTGAAAGTATTAATGCCATCTCCCCAGTATAGGTTTGCCAGAAAGAAAACAATGAAAAAAACTAGAATGAGTTTAGTAACGTCCCTGACACGTTCTGCAGAAAAAACGGAGTGAAAAAATAAAGATAAAATAATAAAGGAAAGTATGCAGTTGAGATCGTATATGAATAAATTGTTTTTGGTCAATATCTGATCATATACAATTGCTACGGTATTCAGTACTGCCTGGATTAGGATATACCACAAAATATAATCTCTCCTCCAGGCCTCATTTTTTTTGAATAAGCTAAAAAAGAGAAGAAGAAGAGGAGAGATAGTGTCTAGGTAAACGAAGATCTCACTAATTTTCATACACACATTTCTTACAACGATTACACTAAATCAAGGGCATCCGGGAGGGCGTGGGCAACCGAGCATGCTTACGCTACTTACTTTTTCTCGTGTACTGTTTACTACTTCAGCCTTCACCTCAGATTTGAAAACTTTTTCTCCATCCTGAGTGAAGTTAAGTGTAATTGAAACAGACAAATCCGAACCCTGAATTTTTGGATCGTTTACCAAATCCTTAATGTCTTGTAAGGAAAAGACATATTCTGAATGAACTGCCATTTTGTACTTAGTTTTAGTGGATTGATGCTGTAATAAAGTTTAAAAAATTAAAAGATTAAAGCTGGTAAGAAATACGCAAATACTTCTGTAGGTTCTAACTATTTGGTTCTCAATTTACAAGAGTAAGTAGGTAATTACTGTTAAGGTTTTTTTCTTTAAAAAAAGGGTAAAACAATCACAATGCGAGGTTATTTTTACCCTTTTAATACAGTTGAATTCCCCCTTGATTAAGCAGTTTTAATAATTGAAATTTATGAAAAGCTTCATTCAAGCTTAATAGATTGTTAAGTTGTTGAGCAGTTCAATAAAGATATTTCAAGTTGATACATTTTGAATATCTGAATTTGCTTTGAAATATCACTGAAGTTTAAGAACATCCTTAAATAGGATAGAGGCCACCGTCAGCAGGTGCAGGGGCTTGCTGCTTGGTGGCCTTTGATTTTATTTGTTTACATAGGGAGCCAACACTTCGTGCCAGATCTGATACCCCTTCTCATTCATATGAAGGTTATCTTCTACAAAAATATCGGTGAATACTTTCCCATTTTCGTCTAAAGCAGGATTCCATACATCGGCAAACTCGGTATTTTCCTGTTCAGCCGCATAATCCTTCAGCAAAGCATTCAATTCTTCATATTGTTCCTTAAGCTCCCAGCGTGCTACACTAGGTTTGGGAGAAATAAAAACGACAGGAGTTTCTCCCAGATTTTTTCTAATTTTTTTCCGCAGTTTTTTGGCTCTTTTCAAAACTGTCATTGGTTTTTCTCCTTTAGCTAAATCATTATCTCCTTCATAGATGAATATTTTAGAGGGTTGATAAGGATAAATTACACGATCTGAATAATATAAAAGGTCTATAAAGTCAGAACCACCAAAGCCTCTGTTTAGAACTCGTTTAGAGGGAAAGTATTCACCCACATCCTGCCACTTTGCAATAGAGGAACTCCCTACAAAGAGAATGGCACCAGGTTCTACCTTAGATTTTGCATCCTGTTCTTCAAATTTTTGTATAGTTGATTCCCATCTTTCAGGACCTTCTTCCTGAGCATATGTATTGAATGAACATAAAGTCAATGCAATGAGGAAAGCCAAAGTTTTGATTAGATTGTTTTGCATGTGCATAATGATAAAGATTAGAATTACATATCTGCAATTTAGTTTTACTTGTCCATATTATTAATTTTGAACATACACGATTTTAAGATAAAGCACAAACCTAGAACAATACTCAATCTACCCAATGAATATGACTGATCGGCTCAATAAATTACAAGTTCAGAATACAGATTCTAACTTTGAAAGAGAAGCATTAATCCGCCCTTTTGGGTTTAAAGGAGGATATTTAACGGAATTGTGGCAAACTATTGCAGGGCTGGAAAGTGCTTCAGGTAAACAGAGTTATGGACTGGCTACTCAGAGTGTACTTTACGGAGATGCAGATTTATTTGCAGCGCACTCCGAATCCAGCGGAAATGCCCTGATGTATATTCTTACTGAAAAAGCACTTCAACTCATTAAAGAAACTCCATTTAGTGATCCGGTTGACTTGCAGGATAAAATTATACCACAACTCATGAATGAAGGGCGTGAGATTACCCGAAAAGAAAATCTCAATATGAATTTCCTTTATAATGCATTGGTAAGTGTGGATAATGCTGCCTGGTTACTTTATGCTGCTGAACATGAGATTAATGATTTTGCTCAGATGATTCCTCCTGCATACCGTGAAGCACTAGCTGGAAAAAACGATAAAATAGCAATCATGTATCAAGTGCCTTACGGAATGCCTCTTAAAGAAGTGGAAGAAGCTGTGGACTCAGGTTATTTTGTCATTAAAATCAAAACGGGACAGCCAGGAAATGAAGCTGAAATGTTAGAGAAGGACATGAATCGTTTTACCGAAATTCATGAACTTTTAAAAAACAAACGTACCGAGCAGACTGATGATGGTAAACTCATTTATACACTTGATGCAAACGGACGATATCATCAAAAAGAAAGTATTGAGCGATTTGTAGCGCATGCAAAAAAGTTAGGCGCGCTGGATCAGATATTGGTTTATGAAGAACCCTTCCATGAGTCCAATGCTGACAATGTTAGTGATCTTGGAATAAGAATAGCTGCTGACGAAAGCATACATGATGAAAACGATGCGATAAAAAAAATTGATCAGGGTTATTCTGCTTTCGTACTGAAAGGTATTGCCAAAACACTCAGTCAATCTTTAAAGATGGCTAAGCTGGCAAAAGAAAGAAATGTTCCCTGTTTATGCGCTGACCTTACCGTAAATCCTATTCTGGTGAATTGGCATAAAAACCTGGCAGCGCATCTTCCTCCTTTTCCAGGATTGAATAAGATGGGTATGATGGAAACAAATGGCGATGTGAATTATACCAATTGGGAACAGATGTTTAACGCACAGCCTTATGCTAATGCTTCATGGAATGAAAGAAAAGAGGGAGTTTTTAAACTGAATGATGATTTTTATCAGAAAAGTGGGGGAATTTTTGAGCCCTCTCCTCATTATCAAAATTTACTGACTTTAAACAAAAGATAAAAAAATCCTCATCATATTAGTTGATGAGGATTTTGAATTTTTAGTGTTAATGATTAGCCTCTTTTTTCAGCATTGGCCATGACTTGAGAAGGAATCTTTTCTGCTTTGGGGGCATAAAGTCCTTTGACTGTCAAATCAATGTTTCGCTCAATTGCATTGATTTTGAAGTCTTCTATTATTTCATATACATCATAATGCATATAGTGTGTATTGCTTGCATCAATTTCCACAATTGAGTCATTCGGGATTTTTGCAAGGTACTGCAAAATACTTGCTTTGTTCAGAAATGTTACTTCCTGAGCCAACTCCAACCTGATAACTGGTTTGTCATCCTTATTCAGAGTTTTCATGATATAAGGAATACGGAAGTTGTTGTAGATAATAAACATGATGGCCACTACCAACCCAATACATAATCCAACAAGAAGATCAGTAAACACAATACCAACTATAGTCACTAAAAAAGGAATGAACTGACCTCTTCCTTGCTTAGACATTTTCTTAAATAATGAAGGCTTGGCAAGTTTGTACCCCACTACAAATAAGATGGCAGCAAGTGTAGCAAGCGGAATCAAATTCAATAAATTAGGTATAAGAATAATACTTCCCAAGAGGAAGAAACCATGAATAACAGCCGATGCTTTGGTTTTACCCCCAGACTGAATATTGGCAGAGCTACGCACAATCACCTGAGTAATAGGTAATCCGCCTATCATTCCAGAAATGATATTTCCAACACCCTGTGCTTTTAATTCGCGATTGGTAGGAGTTACTCTTTTGTACGTATCCAGTTTGTCAGTAGCTTCCACACACAATAGGGTTTCAAGACTTGCTACCACAGCAATCACTATAGCAGTGATATATATTTGAGGGTTGGTCAGTGCACTGAAGTCGGGAAATGAAAAGTTACCAATAAAACCACTAAAGCTTTCAGCCAATGGCACATTTACTACCTGCTCACTAGTGAGACGTAATGAAGGAAATGAATCAAAACACAATGTCAGAAGTACCCCAGTAATCACAGCAATAAGGGGGCCGGGTAGGAGTTGAAAAACTTTCTGCTTTTTCATAAAACTCGTTTCCCATAGCAGCAATATAGCTAGTGATACTACAGTAATAATGATAGCGCCGGGCGATATATAATTGAGCATATTGATAAGCTCAGAGAACGTGTTTTCACCATCTGGCTGTTGAAAAGCCAAATCACCTTCGTAGTCAGCATCATAACCAAAAGCATGCGGTATTTGCTTAAAGAAAATGATAATACCTATAGCCGCCAGCATTCCCATGATGACAGAAGATGGAAAATAGTAAGCTATAATTCCTCCACGGGCAAAACCCATCAAAATCTGTATAACACCTGCTATTACTACTGAGACAAGGAAAATCTCAAAAGACCCTAAGTCTTCAATTGCAGTAAAAACAATAACTGCCAGTCCGGCTGCCGGTCCACTGACTCCTAATGGTGATCCACTTAAAGACCCCACCACTATTCCTCCTACGATTCCAGCAATTAAACCTGAGAATAAAGGTGCACCTGATGCAAGTGCTATTCCCAAACACAAAGGCATGGCGACCAAAAAGACCACAATACTTGCCGGAATGTCCTTGTTAAAGTTTTTAAATGGATTAAAATTTCTTTCAGTTGAGTTCATGTTTATGCTTAATTACAAATTATGATAGTATGATGGACTATGAATCCATGTCTGCTCTGTATGCTTATCATGTATTACAGAACAATTAATGTACAGTAGGCATGCCAGAATTAACGTAGAGATGCCAATTAAAGTAATGTAGAGATTATACTAATTTGGGTGGGGGAGTACGTAACTTGGATTCAATTCCTTGTAGATGATTGAGGTATAAAACATATAAAGCTGCCTCATCATAAGCAGCTACAGTTAATGAAAATGAATCTGATAAAGTAAATTCTTTTAAGGATTCAGTTTCCTCTTTTTCGTTTTCTTGTCCCTCCCTATTCTCTTCACCTTCCATGTTCATGTCTTCCATCTCTATAACCTGTGATTGCTCGTAGGTGCATTTGATATTATTTAAAATACTTGAAGTAAGCGCATAAAAAGAAGGGCCGGTGAAAATGAGCACCAGTAAAATAGAAATAACTCTAGTCAATTGATGGCTGAGAATATAATAATTTGACTTGGTTAAATTCATTCACTTAAAGTTCGGAACTTGTTGAGTATAAAGTTTGAATTTATTAGAAGATACAAATTCAAAGAAAAAATTTCAATAAATTTAAAATGCTTTGATAAAATATACTCGTTGTTACGACAAAAATTGTCAATTTGTTAAGGAATAGCTAATTATTATTGAGGATATTCTTACAACTTTCAAATTAAAGACTTGTTCATCCATTTGTTGGAATAAAAGCTTAGTAAAGCTTCTTAGTCTCAGACATTAGAATTATTTTTATAAATTTAGGAGCAAATAAACTTAAGTAATTACACAATAATCTATGAGCATTGTATCTGATCTCTCACCTAATTTATTAAGAAATATTTATCTTTTTTTCCAGAATTCACCTTGCTCTTAGTTATATCAATAGTACTAACTCCTTGTATTAAGTGTAAGTTCACTGAACAATTTTATTTCTTTATTATACTGCGATAGAAATTATTAATCAAACCTTTCTGAATGAACATGAATCATAAAAATACTGAAGCCCCAAAAGTGGGTGTAAAAGAAATTGCCAGAAGGGCAAATGTATCAATTGCAACGGTAGACAGAGTGATTCATAACCGGAATGGGGTGTCAGAGGAGACTAAGAGAAAAATACAGCAGATTATCAAAGACATTGATTATCAACCTAATATACTTGCAAGCAGACTAGCTTCTAAAAAAGTGTATGAACTTGCAGTGTTAATACCTGATGTGTCATCCGAAACTATCTATTGGGAAGCTCCTTTAAACGGAATAGCTAAGGCCGAAACTGAAATATCTAAATACGGTATCAATATTCGTAAGTACCTTTATGATTTAAGTGATAAAGGATCTTTTCTGAGATTGGCGGAAAAAATACTATGTGAAAAAACTGATGGTATATTAATGGCACCTTCTTTTATAGATGAGGCTACAGAATTTTCATTAAGATGTAAAGAGAAAAACATTCCTTTTGTATTTATCAACTCAGATATTCCTAACCTTCAAAGTCTCTGCTACATTGGTCCTGAGCTTTTTCAAAGCGGGTACCTGGCTGCGCATCTTCTTAGTTATGGCGTTAATGACGATGCCAAAATATTAGTGGTTAACATATCACGTGAAATTGATCATCACCACCACCTTTTACGCAAGGAAGAAGGCTTTAGAAAATATTTTGAAGAACATCAAAGACAGAACACAATAATCAAGATTGATGTATTACAAACTGAATACGAAGCTATTCAGAACTCTCTTATCAAAGTATTTGATAAACATCCGGATATACAGGCTATTTTTACTACAAACTCTAGAGTAGGGGCAGTAGGGCACTTTGTGGAGGTTTACAATAAAACCAACCTCCTGATCATAGGGTATGACTTTCTTCAGGATAATATTGATTTATTAAAAAGAGATACGATTGATTTTTTAATTTGCCAAAAACCGGAAGAACAAGGTTACCGCGGCATCATGTCTTTATATCATCACCTGGTTTTGTCTACTGAGATTGAAAAAAATTACTACATGCCCATTGATATTATCACTAAAGAAAATTATAATTTTTATACAAACTGAATAATCAAGGTTGAACCAGACCGTATTTTATTTCTGTCTTGAAATTTTTTGATGAAGAGTTTTTATTAATTTCGGGTACGTACACGAATTTGCTGACTAAAATACATTTATAAACTAATACTCAACTAAGATTCAATCATTCTAAGTATCATTAATGGGATACAATAAATTTTACATTACGATTATAATTTCAGGTACTCAATGAGAAGTATTTTTAAATATCTAGGGCCTGGAATCATTACTGCTGCATTAGTTTTTGGTCCTGGTAGTCTTACCATTACCTCAAAGCTGGGTTCACTTTATGCATACCATCACATCTGGGTGATCCTATTAGCTATTTTTTTTATGGTCATATTTACTGAAATGGGAGCAAGAATCGGAATTGCAACAGATTCCTCTTTGCTTGAAATTATTAAAGAAAAATGGGGGTATCCTGCTTCAGTGATATTGGGTCTTGGTATTTTTGCTATCACAGCATCATTTCAGGCTGGTAATACCGTGGGAGCAAGTTTGGCATTCGCAGAATTATTCAATACCAATGTAGAACCCTGGGTATTGGTATTTACTTTTATGGCAGTAAGCTTACTATTTTTCAGATCATTTTACAAAGTACTGGAAAAAGTGATGATAGGATTGGTTGGTCTTATGCTGATATCCTTTTTGCTCACCTTACTATTGGCTTCGCCAAATTTGAGTGAACTGTTATTAGGGGTAGTGCCTAGCTTACCTGAGGGCTCTGAAGTGTTAACCATTGCATTGATTGCTTCAAGTTTTTCTGTAGTTGGCGCATTTTATCAGGCTTATTTGGTTAAAGAAAAGGGGTGGAGAAAAGAGCAGATAGAGCAGGGGAAAAGGGAAGCCATCACTGGTGTAATGGTTCTGGGAATGATTTCACTCTTTATACTTGTAAATGCTGCAGCTATACTTTTTCCCAAAGGAATACAGGTTAATTCTGCCACCGATATGGGGTTGGCATTAGAACCTTTATATGGAAATACTGCAACGGTTATTTTCATGATGGGGTTATTCGGTGCATCATTTTCATCACTCATTGGTAATGCTACTATTGGAGGCTCACTTTTAGCAGATGCATTTGCAATGGGCAATCAATTAAAATCTCCAAAAGTAAGGATAATGATCATGTTGGTTATGTTGATTGGTGCTGGAATAGCATTTAGATTCGGTCGCTTACCGCTAGAGTTAATTGTTTTCGCACAGGCAATCACCATCATTATTGCTCCCCTGGTAGGCATTGCACTTTTGGTATTAGCAAATGACAAGTCTAGAATGGGTAAATTCAAAAATGGAATTTGGAAGAATATAGGCGCGGTAATAGGCCTGATTCTTCTTTTATTTTTATCAGGTAGTCAGATTTACTTACAATTTATTAGATAATTCAATATGGAAGATTTAGTAAAACTGGAAGAAGAAATACTGGCACCATCTCAGGACCTGATAGACGATATGAAAAGTCTTGATGGAGATATACTGATTTTGGGAGTTGGAGGTAAAATGGGACCGAGTCTGGCCATATTGGCTAAGCGAGCATTGTTCGCTTCTGGAAAAAACAATGAAGTGATTGGTGTCTCCCGTTTTTCAGATAGTAAAGTACAGAGTGAACTAGAAAATAAAGGGATTACTACGCTCAAAGCAGATCTGTTAGATGAACAGGCGTTAAATAGTTTACCTGAAACCAAAAATATCATTTTCATGGCGGGTACTAAATTTGGTACCCAGGGAAACGAATCATTTACCTGGGCAATGAATGCCTATCTACCTGGAAGAGTAGCAGAAAAATTTAAAAAATCTAATATTGTAGTCTTTTCAACTGGTAATGTTTATCCATTTGTAACGCTTTATTCTGGAGGAGCTACTGAAGAAACCACTCCAGATCCGGTTGGTGAGTATGCACAATCTTGTTTAGGAAGAGAAAGAATATTTGAACATTTTTCCAAACTGTATCAAATTCCAATGCTTATTTATCGGTTAAATTATGCTGTGGATTTTAGGTATGGCGTATTAGTTGAAATTGCAAAATCAGTTTTGGAGGATAAAGAAATTGATTTAACTACGGGGCATGCCAATGTTATATGGCAGGGAGATGCCAATGAATATGCTTTGCGTTCTTTAAATTATTGTACAAATCCTCCTACCAAGTTGAATATCACTGGCCCAGAAACAGTATCAATACGTTGGGCAACAGAGGAATTTGGTAGACTGTTCAATAAAACTCCCAGATTTGTTAACCACGAACAAACAACCGCATTGTTAAATAACGCTTCAACAGCTCATAAGCTTTTTGGCTACCCCAAAGTGAGCTTAAAAACTATGATAAACATAGTCGCTACTTGGTTAAGTAAGGGGGGCGAAACAATTAACAAACCAACACATTTTCAAGAGCGAAAAGGTACTTTTTAATTTATGAAAACACTTCAACCTGAAATCAAAAAATTACTTTTAGAAGGTACTGTGATACCAGCACATCCACTTGCTTTGAACGGCCAAAGAAATATGGATGAATGTAGGCAACGCGCACTTACACGCTATTATATAGACAGTGGGGCAGGAGGTATTGCGGTAGGAGTTCATACTACCCAATTTGAAATCAGGGAAAAAGAATTTAAACTCTTCCAGCCAGTATTATCTCTGGCTTCAGAAGAAGTACAAAACGCGAATCTGAACAGACCATTTATTAAAGTTGCGGGCATTGTAGGGCCAACTGACCAAGCACTTAAAGAGGCTGAAATAGCTGTAAATTTTGGTTATGATTTGGGATTAGTAAGTAATGGTGGTTTAGCAGGTTTATCTGAAGCAGAATTAATAAAGAGGACAGAAAAAATTGCTGAACTAATACCTGTGTTTGGATTCTATTTACAGCCTGCTGTAGGAGGAAAGGTTTTTAGTTTTGAGTTTTGGAAAGATTTTGCACAAATTCCTAATGTACAAGCGATTAAAATGGCTCCATTCAACCGTTACCAGACGCTGGACGTTGTTAGAGCAGTTTGTCATGCATCACGCTATCAGGATATAGCCTTATATACTGGCAATGATGATAATATTGTTGCTGATCTACTTACTACTTATCGTTTTAATATTGATGGTAAGATGAGAGAAAAAGCTATTGTAGGTGGATTACTTGGTCACTGGGCAGTATGGACAAGATCAGCAGTTAAATTATTAGAAGAAATCAAAAATGTTAAAAAAAGTGGCAATTCAGTTCCTTGTGATTTGCTCACCAAAGGCATAGCTGTAACTGATAGTAATGCCGCTTTTTTTGATTCAGCTAATCACTACAAAGGTTGTATTGCTGGAATCCACGAGGTGTTAAGAAGGCAGGGATTACTGGAAGGAACATGGTGCTTAAATCCAGAAGAATGCATGTCTGACGGTCAAAGTGAAGAAATAAGCAGAGTTTATCATGACTATCCCGAGCTAAACGATGATGAGTTTGTGATAAAAAATCTGGAAAAATGGCTTCGTTAAATAGCATAAGACATGTGGTCTTAAGTGATTATAATTATGTATAGCTTTTTTGGTAGCGTGGTAAGCCTGGTGAAAAGAAGGAAAACCACTCTCAAGTAGAAATTCATGTTTTAATGTCAGGTTAGTTCTTTCCGCCAGAGCATTCTCATAGGGATCAGGAGATTCAGTCATAGAGACCATAATCTCATTGTTCTCTAATAAATGAATGTATTGATGGCAGCAGTACTGGATGCCCCGGTCAGAATGATGAATAAGTGGAGTAGGGGAGTCATCCTCTTTTTGGCATAATGCCATATCTAGCGCCATCAATGGCCCCCGGGCATGCAAAGTTGGATGTAGATTCCAACCAATGATCTTGCGAGAGAACGCATCGGTAATTAAGCTCAGATAACTAAAACGATTGCCAGTTCTAATGTAGGTGATATCAGACACCCAAAGTTCGTTGATTCTAGATGGTTCAAAATCCTGAGTGAGGTTTTCAAACTTTCTATATCCATGCTCTGAATAGGTGGTTTTAGCCCGTAAAGCTTTAGTTTTGACGAGCATATCTCTCTTTTTGAGGATTTCATGCAGTTTATCACGGCCACACTTAATGCCATTTTCTTGGCGAAAAGATACCATCATATAATGCAGTTTAAGTGTACCTACGCGAGGAAGTTTCTCTCGGATGTCTTTTACTTCTGCGATAATTTCTTCTTCAATATCGTCCTTAAGATGCTTCTGCTTTATAGCTTTATAATACGCATAACGTGTCAAACCAAACAGTCCACAAAGAACTTGAAGTCCTTTGAGTGGATAGCGTATTTTTAGTTTTTTGACTGCTTGGCTCCAGGCTTTTTTCCGATTTTGATGTTAAATTCTTCCTCAGCCACTTCAATCATCGTTTTATAGGCCTCAGCCTTTAACTGAGCCAATTCATTTTCTTTTTTCATCAGCCTAAGCTGCTTTTCAAGTTCCTTAATCTTCTGTTTATCTTTCAAATTAGCTTTAGTGTTACTTTTATTTTTAGTCATGTGATCTGGATTTATATAGGGTTGAACAAAGTATTTCTCGTGCCAACGCATCCATCGGTATAGTAATTTACTGGAAATGTGGTACTTATGGCAAGCCTGCTCTTCAGAAAGTAGCCCAGCCTGAACATATTGTACCGCTTGTTTTTTAGTTCTTAGCGAATAGTATTTTGAAGTGATCATGCTTAAATGGTTGATTAATAAAGAGTTACCAGTAGGTGTGTTGACTAATTTTCGGATGCGCCATCAAGTTCAATAATTATTGTTATGTTAAATAGATTAACACCTTTACATATAAAAAAGAAGTCCTGTTCAGGACTTCTTCTCTTTACATACGAATAATAATTGAATTCTATTGTCCACTAATTTCAGACTCAAGTGCAGCAGCTTTATCATCCATGCCGAGACGAGTATAAACAGTTTGAAGAGTAGACAGTGTTTTTTCATCATCAGGCTTCAGCTCTTTAGATTTTTCCAGATAAGGAAGCGCTTTTTCAAAAAATACTTTTGCATTTCCTTCAATTTCCTCTCCACGCTCTTGATATTCTTTCAAATCCATTTCATTAGCTTCGGTAAGAATCTCGGCAGCTTTATTAAAATAGTATGCAGCTAAGTTGAAGTTTGCATCAAAATAATTAGGATCAAGCTCAATGGCTTTCTTATAGTTTTCAATAGCGTCTTCACCTCTACCCATTTGCTCATACAGATAAGCCCGGTTATAGAATAATATAGGATTATCACCTTCTTTCTCAATTGCTTTCGTAAGCTTTTGTTCAGCCTCGTCATAGCTTTCATCCTGAATCAAAACATTAATTTCTCTTTTCAGAAAATCTGAATTATCAGGGAAGGCATCCTGAGCTTTTCTTAAATATTCAACTGCCTTTTCATTATCCTTCTTCTCAACAAGGTAAATATATATTAAACTGTTGTAGAAATCTTCACTCTGATAATCTAGTTCATCAACCAGATATGCATAATTTTCAGCAGCTACATCTAAATTTCCAGATTGTTGTGCAGAAATTCCACCGTAGATATAAGCAGTGGTATCGTCAGGTAAAGCCATTTTGGCAATATCGAAATTTCTTATTGCGCTTTCAAAATCCTGCTCTTGGTATTTCTCAGCTCCGACGTTGATATTTTTAGCCCAAACTTCCTGAATTTTCTGATCAGCAAAAGTATAATGTACTGATCCTTCATCTTCTAGTTCTTTGGCTTTACGATAAGCATCCAATGCAGTCTGATAAGGTTCATCAGCCTGAACAGAATTAGTAGAATCCTCAGCTATAGCCTGATAAACTTGGCCATAAATGTACCATGTCTTACCATCGTCTTTAGTTTGTTCATCAGTAATAGCTGGATCAATTAAAGATTTTGCTTCAGCAAGCTCCTGATCTTCAAGTGCCCGCTCAGCTTTTCTTACATTTTTGTTTTGGCCAAATGATGTAACAACTACAGCCAAACAAAGAATTAAACTTAAAGTGTACTTTTTCATAATTGTGCAGTATAGGTGACAACTTTTGTTACAAAAAATTAAATAAAAATTTATAGTTAATTAGATTCGTTTTCTTCAGAATTTTCTTCCTCAACAGTATCTGGCAACTTATCAACTTTAGCTACTGAAGTAATCATGTCATCCTTGTTGAGCCTTATTAGTTTCACTCCCTGAGTGGCTCTTCCCATTACTCTTAATTCAGATACAGAAAGCCTGATCATAATACCTGATCTGTTAATAAGCATTAAGTCATTTTCATCGGTAACTTCAGCAATAGACACTAAAGTTCCAGTCTTAGAAGTAATATTCATCGTTTTGACACCCTTACCTCCTCTTTTGGTAATGCGGTATTCTTCCAACAATGATCTTTTACCAAAACCATTTTCCGAAACAACAAGCAAGTGCTTTTCAAAATCATTGACACAAACCATACCGACCACTTCATCCTTTTCATCATCTAAGGCAATACCTCTGACTCCAGCTGCTGTACGCCCCATTGATCTGACCTCACTTTCGTTAAATCTGATTGCTCTTCCGGATTTTACAGCGAGAATAATCTCAGATTTTCCGTCAGTAAGGGCTACATTCAACAAACGATCACCTTCGTTAATGGTAATCGCGTTAATTCCGTTCACTCTAGGTCTGGAATATGCTTCAAGAGAAGTCTTCTTAATCATGCCATTCTTAGTTGACATCACTAAAAATGAATTATTGATGTAATCAGCATCATCCAGATTAGAAACATTAATTACCGCCCTTACAGAATCATCAGGTGTTATATTGATCAAATTTTGAATTGCTCTTCCTTTTGCTGTTTTACTACCCTCTGGTATTTCATAAACTTTGATCCAAAATACCTTCCCTAACTCTGTAAAAATCAACAAATAGTTATGCGTATGTGCAATAAATAGATGTTCGGTGAAATCCCCATCTTTAGCTGAAGCCCCCCTTGAACCGACTCCTCCTCTACCCTGTGTGCGATATTCACTGAGATTAGTACGTTTAAAATAACCATTATGCGAGATTGTAATTAACATCTCTTCATTAGGTATCATATCTTCAGTACTTAGATCCTCAGCACTGTGTACGATTTCTGTACGTCTTTCATCACCGTACTTATCTTTCAAATCATCAAGTTCATCCTTGATAATTTGCATGCGAAGAGCTCTTTCAGCTAGTATTTCTCGCAAATACTCTACCTGTTTTTGTACTTCTTCATACTCTTTCTGGATTTTGTCTCTTTCCAGTCCAGTAAGACGCTGAAGTCGCATATCCAGAATTGCTCTTGCCTGAATTTCAGTTAGCTTAAATGACTCCATCAGGCTTGTACGGGCAGTCTCAGGGTCTTGTGAAGATCTAATAATTTCAATTACCCTGTCTATATTATCCAGAGCGATAAGATAACCTTCTAATAAATGAAGTCTTTTTTCTGCTTCGTTAAGTTCATACTGCGTTCTGCGAACAACCACATTGTGGCGATGATCCACAAAATGTGAAATAATTTGCTTAAGGTTAAGCGTCTGTGGTCTTCCTTTAACTAGCGCGACATTGTTGACACCAAAAGAAGATTGGAGCTGTGTATATTTATAAAGGTTATTCAGTACTACATTAGGAACAGCATCTTTCTTTAGATCATATACAATACGCATTCCATTTCGGTCCGATTCATCTCTTATATCCGAGATACCCTCAATACGCTTATCATTAACCAAAGCCGCAGTCTTCTCAATCATTGAAGCCTTATTAACCTGATAAGGAATTTCGGTGACAATGATTTGAGATTTACCGGTTTTTGTTTCCTGTATTTCTGCCTTTGCACGCAAAACAATACGGCCTCTTCCAGTCTCAAATGCACTCTTTACACCTTGATATCCATAGATTATACCTCCGGTAGGAAAATCAGGAGCAGTGACAGACTGCATAAGCTCCTCTATCGTAACATCTACATTATCAATGTATTGTTTAATTCCTTCTACAACTTCAGTTAGGTTGTGAGGAGCCATGTTAGTTGCCATCCCCACAGCAATACCAGAAGTGCCGTTAACAAGTATATTAGGAAGTTTGGAAGGCAAACATACGGGCTCGGTTAAGGAATCATCAAAGTTACCTTGAAAATCTATGGTGTCCTTGTTGATATCAGCAAGTAGCTCTTCAGCTAACCTTCTCAATCGGGCTTCGGTATAACGCATCGCAGCAGGTGAGTCACCATCAACTGAGCCAAAGTTACCCTGTCCATCAACCAACATATAGCGCATAGACCAATGCTGTGCCATACGCACCATAGAGTCGTATACAGAAGAGTCACCATGAGGGTGATACTTTCCTAAAACCTCTCCTACTATTCTTGCTGACTTTTTATGGGCCTTTGTATGTGTAAGTCCTAAATCAAGCATTCCATAAAGTACACGGCGGTGTACTGGTTTGAGCCCATCTCTTACATCTGGTAATGCTCTGGAAATAATTACAGACATTGAATAATCAATGTATGCTCCTCTCATTTCATCCTCTATATTAATAGGGATGATATTTTCATTAGCGCCTTCTGCCATAATCGGATTTCAAACTCTTATTTCTTAATTAGAAAGGTACCTTACTTATAAATTTTAAAAAAGCCCTCTTTAGAAGGTCGCAATTTACCAAAAAATGTTCAATACACATAGCCTTTATGTGCTAATAAATGTTATTTGAAAAAGCTGAAATGAATAAATTGATAAGAATCATCCAATTTTAGTTTTTCTTATTGAAGAAAGGTAAGCGTATCTTCTTTTTTCTTTTGCTTTTTTGAAGCTCTGGATACAATTCTCCTATTTTCGGGTCTTGTTTTTTCCAAAATGGCTGTCCTCTTACTAGCATTCTATTCCCTTGAGAATCAGATACGTAGTGTTTCATTTGAGTCTTGTCATTTGGAATAGGTGATCGCGGAATGTCAGGGTAATTGATGCTTATACCTAGGGTAACCTGAAATGCATTGTCAGTAATAGTTAAATCAGGCTGAGCAGCAGTTTCAGGTAAACTAATTTGATAGCTTTTGAACTCATAAGAAGGTCTAAGGTATACTCTGAAATACTCCGAATAAACTTTTTCAAAGCTGAAACCAATATTAAAAAATGGATTGGACTGTATATAATAATCATCAAAACCACTTCCTCGATTAATTTTTCCTGCTCTAATATCTACTCCCAGGGCAAGATCATAATATTCATAAACACTATATCCGAGCAGAAAATAATATCTGGTAAACCTGCTTTTTACCTGGGCGGGATCTGGAAATTCAGATAAAAAATCTTTAGGCTCAGGTACATTTGCTGTCACAAATTCCATACTTGCACCTCCACCAAGCCTAAGTCTAAAAATGTTAAAATAAATAGCCAGATTGATAGGAATACTATATCCACCACTTCGCAAAGGACTGTCTGTTGAATCAAAATGAACGACTTTATAATTATCACTAAGCAATACATTATCACCGCTTACACCTGAAAACCAATTGTTGAGTCCTGGTACAGTACCTCCCTCTACAAAATCGTCAGAATTGATTAAAAACGATCCCTGCTGATTTCTGACATAATCAAAATCGGTAAAATCGTGCCGATAAAACGTTCTTCCGTAACCAGAACTGAGATTTACTGAGAATTTATTGAAAAATGATCTTACCGGATAGGGATGCTGTTCCTCCAGCCCAAATCCCGGATTATAACCTTGAGCATATACCCCGGAAACAAGCAGTATAAATAATGCTGTAATAAAGTAGCGAAGCATTAACTTTCTTTTATATATGTGATAAAGATACAAAGCTAAATAGCAAAGTTAATTTACTAGTCAAAAATAACGAGCAAGTTTCATTCTAAGTATAAAATAGAATATTTTTGACTATGTAGGATGTCTTCAACTATTTCTTCTTTTTTAGATTATAAACTTCTAAAATTCAATATTTTATGGAAAAAATTTGCGTGATAGGTGCAGGTACTATGGGTAATGGAATTGCACATGTTTTTGCTCAGTTTGGATTCAATGTTACTCTTTTTGATTTACAAGATGATATACTCAGAAAGGCAATGGCTGCAATTGAGAACAATTTTGATAGGCAGCTAAAAAAAGAAATACTAACGGTTGAAGCTAAAGACAGAGCACTCAAAAATATTCATGTATCAACAGATCTTGCCAAAAGTGTAGAGGATACTGATTTAGTTGTTGAGGCAGTCACAGAAAATTTTGAAATCAAGAAATCTATTTTTAGTGATTTAGATAAAAATTGCTCAGCTAAAACTATCCTGGCTACTAATACTTCTTCAATCTCAATTACTAAGTTAGCTGCTACTACCATGCGACCAGAAAAAGTCATTGGAATGCATTTTATGAATCCGGTACCTGTTATGAAACTGGTAGAAGTGATCAAAGGCTATAATACCTCAGATGCTGTAACAAAAGCAGTTCTAGAACTCTCACAAAAACTTGATAAAATTCCCCTTACTGTAAATGATTATCCTGGATTTATTTCCAATAGAATTCTGATGCCCATGATCAATGAAGCTATTTATAGCTTATACGAAGGGGTTGCAGGAGCGGTTGAAATAGACCAGATTATGGAGTTAGGCATGGCTCACCCAATGGGACCATTAAAGTTAGCTGATTTTATCGGCTTAGACGTTTGTCTTTCCATTCTTGAAGTACTTCATCATGGATTTGGAAACCCAAAGTACGCACCTTGTCCACTATTAGTCAATATGGTTAATGCGGGAAATCTTGGTGTAAAGAGTGGAATTGGATTTTATGACTACAGAGAGAGTAGAAAAAATCCCCAACTAGCTGATCAATTTGCATAGATTGGGGAAATAGTAATTAATTACAATACTGATCCATAGCTTCCTGGGCCTCTTCCACATTGAGTGCATTTGCTGATTGAAAATCTTCGCAGCCAGATGACTTTTTGCCCTGATAAACTTTTAGGGCTCCACGATACAGAAAAGCTTCACCATACTGATCGTTGATGCTAATTGCAGCATTGTAAGCTTCCATGGCTTCCTCTGTCTTACCTGATTTGTGAAAAGCTCTACCTGCCAAATAATGCGCTTTAGAATCATTTTTATGGATTTGGGCAGCTTTATCAAAATAAAACGCAGCATCTTGAAAATTATCGTTCCTAAAATGATATTTTCCGATACTCATCAAAGCATTCACATTCTTTGGATCAATTTCTAAAGTTTCTTCATAACTGGCTAAAGATTTACTAAACTCTCCCAACTCTTCATATGCCCTACCACGATTGTATATTGACTCAACATGGGTAGGTTGATATTCTAAGTATTCGTTATACTGCTCTATAGCTTTTTTATATTCACCCTGCTCAAAGTAGCGATCTGCTATTTTGTTTTCATTACTGTCGCAGGCAAAAAATAATATTGAAATGATACTAAAACCAAGTATCCATTTTCCAAACATCATAATCTAAAGGTTTTTTTGCGAATTCGTAAAGTTAACACTTACCTAATTAATTAGGTTTATAAATTGACGTAATTTATGCAACATCATCAATCTGTAGAAATCTAAGTGTCAAAACGAATGCCAGCTTCAAACAGCAACATTATTCTCTCGCAGAGCATCATTTAAAGAAGTTTTAAGATCGGTGCTAGCTTTTCTTTGTCCTATGATCAACGCACAGGGTACCTGGTACTCTCCTGCAGGAAATTTTTTGGTATATGTGCCGGGTATGACTACCGAACGAGCAGGTACTTTTCCTTTGTAAATAACAGGCTCTTCTTTAGTGACATCAATAATTCTTGAACTAGCTGTTAGAGTTACATTAGCCCCCAATACTGCTTCTTTTTCTACATGTACACCTTCCACTAATATGCAGCGAGATCCTATGAATGCATTATCTTCAACAATTACCGGCTTTGCCTGAAGGGGTTCAAGTACTCCTCCAATTCCAACACCACCACTCAAATGAACATTTTTACCAATCTGGGCACAGCTACCTACTGTAGCCCATGTATCCACCATAGTACCTTCATCTACAAAAGCTCCAATGTTTACGTATGAGGGCATCATCACTACGCCTTTGCTAAGATATGCTCCATACCTTGCTACTGCATGAGGGACAACCCTAACACCAATTTTATCATAACCGGTTTTTAGCTTCATTTTATCATGAAACTCAAAAGGTCCAAGTTCTAGAAGTTGCATCTTCTGAATTGGAAAATAAAGTATTACAGCCTTTTTAATCCATTCGTGCACTACCCATTCTCCATCAATTGGCTCAGCGACCCTTTTGGTACCACTATCCAGTTCGTCAATAATTGATTTAATAGCAATTTTTACATCTTTGTCGTTAAGCAATTGGCGGTTGTCCCATGCTTTTTCAATCAAATTTCTGAGTTCCATGCAGATTGTTACTTAATTATATATGGGTAATAAAATTATTACGGTAATAGCTTCAATACTTAAACCCGTGGATGACACGAGAATGTACGAAAAAATCGGGCTTTCACTGCAGCAAACAAATAGATATGCAGTTAATATCATAGGTTTTGAATCAAAAAATCTCCCCAAGCATTCAGAAATTGCTTTTCATCCTGCTTTTTCATTCTCCAATAAAAGCTGGAAGCGATTATTTGCTACGCTTAAGCTTTTGAAGTACTTATACAAGATCTACCCAAAATTGATCATTACTACTACATTTGAAGTACTAATTGCAGCTGTGATTTTTAAAATTACTAATAGAAGTAAAGATATTAAGATAGTTTATGACGTTCAGGAAAACTATGCATTAAATTTCTTAACCAACAGGAAAAAAAACATCGCTGTCAAGTTGATATTTAAGTTGATACGGTGGATTGAAAAAATAAGCCAAAGATTCATTTCACTAAATATTTTAGCTGAAAAATTTTATACTAAAGAAATTAGTTTTATTTCAAATCATACTTTAGTAATCCCTAATGCATTTAAAGTAATTCATTATGAAGAAGAATCAATAGCTCCACTTCCTTCAATTTTCCTGGAAAAAAGGCCAAAGATAATCTTTAATGGTACTATCAGTGAAATCTATGGCATAGAACAAAGCCTGGAATTTGCTACTGCTTTACATGATTTTCTTCCTGAGCTTTTGCTAATTATTGTAGGGCATGTCACTAATACTAAATTGCTAAACAAATTACTAAATTATGCTAAATCAAAATCCTATATCTATACATTTGTTAGCAAAAACCCTTTACCACATAATCAGATTTTAGATCTTGTTAGAATAGCTGATTTTGGGATTGTTGCTCATCAACCGGTAGAAAGTATAAAAAATTGCTTTCCAACTCGTATTTATGAATACATGGCTTTGCAGAAGCCCTTTTTTCTGCAAAAGCATCCTTACTGGACAAATTACTGTGATCCCTGGAACTGTTCAATTAACCTTGATTTTAATGACTTTGATGCTGAAAAAATAGCAATGCAGTTAGACAAACCTTTTTATCCTTCAGGTACTCCCGATGATATATTTTGGGAAAAATATGAAGCTTTACTAATTCAAGAAATAGATAAAGTAACAAGGATAAGTATCTGAATTTCAGATATATGTAATAACAAACTAAGGAGTATTACTAAATTTAGTCATATTTAGTGAAATGTAGATGGAGAAATTTCTTTATTTAGAAAGACCATTCATTCAATGCACTGATAGCATGATGGGCAGTTAAATCATATTGACAAGGAACTACTGAAACATAATTATTGGCAATTGCCCACTCATCATTGTCTTCACCTTTGTCAAAATTCACGAAGTTACCTGCCAGCCAAAAGTATTTCCTTCCGTTAGGATCAAAACGCTGGTCAAATTCTTCCTGCCATTTTGCATGGGCTTGTCGGCAAATTTTAATGCCTTTCAACTTTTCGTTTTGTTTTGGAGGTATGTTTACATTAAGTGCAATACCCTGAGGCATTCCCCTTTCCAATACCTGACTGGCAATTTTTAAGATAGGTTCTTCTACATGAGTAAAATTAGCATCAGCATCATAGTCACATAACGAAAACCCAATTGCTGGTAAACCTTCAATTGCACCCTCTACCGCGGCAGACATGGTGCCTGAATAGAGCACACTAATTGATGTATTGCTTCCGTGATTTACTCCACTTACCACCATATCAGGCCTTCTATCTTTAAGTACATGAAATTTACCCAGTTTAACGCAATCGGCAGGGGTACCTGAACATTTATAGGCTTTTACACCTTCAAAAATATCTGTTTCTGTAAGTCTTAGCGTATTACCAATGGTTATGGCATGTCCCATACCGGACTGTGGACTATCGGGAGCTACTACTATAACTTCTCCCAATTGCTTCATTAATTGTACAAGTATTTTTATACCTTTGGAGGTGATGCCATCATCGTTTGAAACCAGAATAAGCGGCTTGCCCATGAAATGTCTATGAATTTAATAAAGAATTATAATAGGCTGTAATACGTACCAGATCACGGTGACGATCATATTTAAGACGATTTTCTTTGACGTACTTTTCCACATTATCTTTATTCTGAGAGAGAATAGTGTATAGATCGTCTTTTTTCTGAGAATAAGGAATGATTTCTCCCTTTGGATTTAAAAAGTAATAATCAAATGCCAAACGATAACGTGTTGCATACCTATTGCCGTAATAGCTGTAATATCCATATTGTGGCACTGTTTCCTGCACTACTGATTCTCTGCACAGTAATGTCATGGTATTCTCATAAAGCACCTCAAACAACATAGGCACTTTGTAATTGGGTCGGACATTATAGGGCAACGCATAAAATTGTCTATACCTACTCACTTCTTCATCGTAAATCTCAAAAAACAAAATTTTACGGGCACTATAGGTTTGTATGGTGTTATTGAGGTTTACCTGAATCAGATCAGCTTCAAAATTATACTTAATCTTACCACTTATTTCATCTCCTGAAAGTAAAGTTAATTTACCTTCGTGCCATACTTCAGAAGGAAAATACTGTGCCTCAACAACGTTTGATAATGCAAAGGCAATCAGAAATATTATCAAGCTTAACTTATTCTTCATAATCAAAACTTTGTATCTAATATATTAACACAAAAGTTCCAAGAAAAGTGTACTGGCCTAGCTTTCAATAGGTATATTGTCAATAATTTCAATCCCGTAACCCGGCAACCCTATTCTTTTACGAGGATGATTGGTGAGCAACAATAAGTTTATTGCGTTCAGATGCCTAAGAATTTGTGCACCCACGCCAAAATCGCGCTGATCTAATTTACCTTCCTGTTCAACTACTTTTCCACTATAAGATTTAAGCTTATTCAGCAGGCTATTTCCCATACTTTCTTGGTTCATGTACAGTAAAATACCTTTGCCAGCTTCGTTAATTTTCTTTAGCACTTTTGGAATTGAGCTGTTCTTTGAATTTGAACCAAAAATATCTTCAAATAAATTGGCGGAATGAACTCTTACCAATATTGGCTCATCTTCATTCCATTCACCTTTAACTAATGCCAGATGTACATCTTCAGAGTTTATTTGCTTAAACACATGCAATTGAAATTCACCATAGGCCGTTAGGATTGTATTTGTAAATTCTTCGTGAATTAAGCTTTCATTGTTCAGTCGGAATTCAATAAGGTCTTTTATGGAGACCAATTTTAAATTAAACCTATCCGCCACTTTTCTAAGATCAGGTAGTCTTGCCATCGTACCATCCTCATTCATAATCTCCACCAAAACACCCGCTGGTTTAAGTCCTGCCAGACGAGGAAAATCAACTGCTGCTTCGGTATGACCAGTCCTCCTTAATACCCCCCCTTTCTTAGCTTTTAAAGGAAATATATGACCTGGCTTACCTAATTCTTCAGGTTTAGTATTTGGGTTAGCTAAGGCGAGAATTGTTTTAGCTCTGTCTGCTGCAGAAATCCCGGTTGTTGTATTTTCACTGATTAAATCTACTGAGACTGTAAACGGAGTATCAAAATGAGAGGTGTTCTTTCCAACCATTAGTTCTAGTCCAAGTTCTTCACATCTGTCTTCTGTAAGCGATGCACAAATCAAACCCCGACCGTGAGTAGCCATAAAGTTAATGATTTCAGGCGTTACGTATTCAGCAGCGCATATAAAATCACCTTCATTTTCTCGGTTTTCATCATCAACAACAATTATTATTTCACCCTTTTTGATGCTCTCTACGGCTTCTTCTATCTTATCAAGCATTTTTAACAAATTTTTTTGCAACATATTAATATTTCAATTAGAAAAGAAATCTATATTTAACATAATATAAGTTATTGAACAGTTTGGCGCATCCGAAAATTAGTCAACACACCTACTGGTAACTCTTTATTAATCAACCATTTAAGCATGATCACTTCAAA
>NZ_JBBPHP010000016.1:0-131345 GCF_038039535.1 Catalinimonas locisalis
GGTGTTAGGGTGTTAGGGTGTTAGGGTGTTAGGGTGTTAGGGTGTTAGGGTGTTAGGGTGTTAGGGTGTTAGGGTGCACACTTTTTACGAGGAAAGGTTACGGTATTCTTAAGAAAATATACAGAAATCTATAACACCATAACACTAAGAACCAAAACACTCTAACACTAATATTAAACAAAAGGAGGCTTAACGACCTGAGCTTTCAATCGGCGGTTGCGTACTCCAATAAACACCTCGGTATCTGTTTTGGAAAAATCTTTATTCACGTAGCCCATACCGATTCCGCGCTTGAGTACCGGTGATTGTGTACCGGAAGTAATTCTTCCAATCACTTCATCCTCTGCATTAAAAATCTCATAATCTTTCCGGGGAATACCTTTTTCTACCATGAGGAGACCTACCAGCTTTTGCTTTCCACCGCTTTCTTTCTGCTTCTGTAAATGCTCAGAATTAGTAAACACTTTATTAAACTTGGTGACCCATCCCAGGCCGGCTTCAATAGGGCAGGTAGCATCATCAATATCATTTCCGTACAGGCAGTAACCCATTTCCAAACGAAGAGTATCCCGAGCGGCAAGACCAATAGGTTTGATGCCTTCCTCTTCACCTGCTTCAAACAACGCATCCCAGAGGGCTTCAGCATGTTCATTATCTACGTATAACTCAACGCCTCCGGCACCGGTATAACCTGTCGCAGAAATAATCACATCTTTTACGCCTCCCACAGTGCCTTTCTGAAAAGTGTAAAACTTCATGCTGTCCACATCAGCATCGGTCAGTCTTTTGATTACCGTCATGGCTCTAGGGCCTTGCACCGCGAAAAGGGACATTTTATCTGAAGCATTTTCCATGTCTACACCTTCGGTATTGTACTTGCTTACCCAGTTCCAGTCTTTTTCAATATTAGCAGCATTGACCACCAGCATATATTCTTCTTCACTGATGCGGTAAACGATCAGGTCATCTACTATTCCTCCCGTTTCGTTGGGCAGATAACCGTACATCGCTTTGCCGTCATAAAGTCTGGTAGCATCATTGCTACTCACCCGCTGCACCAGGTCAAAAGCCTTAGGACCACGCAGAAAAAACTCACCCATATGCGATACATCAAACACTCCTACACTCTCTCTCACTGTCATATGCTCTTCTATATCCGAGCTGTAGCGCAGGGGCATTTCATAACCGGCGAAAGGCACCATTTTAGCACCTAATTCCACATGCTTGTCGTATAAGGCAGTCCTTTTCATATCTTAAAAAATTTGTGTTTTCTATTTTGGCCCGCAAGTTACGAGAAAAATAAACTTTTGCTCAAGCCTAACCCCGCCTTCTCAGCGATTGTTTCACATTAGCCGGAAAGACTTACGATGCCAGCGGGTAGGCCCATGCTCAGCAATTGCTGCTCTATGTTTTGGCGTAGGATAGCCTACATTGGTTTGCCATCCGTACTGAGGAAAATCATCTGCCAGCCGCTGCATCAGCTCATCCCGATAAGTTTTGGCCAACACAGATGCTGCCGCAATGGAATAAAATTTACTATCTCCCTTGATGATACACTGATGCGGAATGAAAGGATAGGGATTAAAGCGGTTACCATCAATAAGCAGTAATTCTGGCTGCATATCTAATTGCTCCACTGCGCGGTGCATAGCGAGGAAAGACGCATTCAGAATATTGACTTCATCTATTTTCTGATTATCTACCTCTGCAATCGCATATGCTAAAGCTACTTCTTTGATTTCTTCTTTGATCTCTTTCCTTAGTTCCAGGCTCAGCAATTTAGAATCGGTCAGCAGCGGATGTGAAAAGTCTTTGGGAAGAATAACTGCCGCAGCTACTACCGGACCTGCCAGGCATCCACGCCCCACTTCGTCGCAACCGGCTTCTATCAGATCATGCGTAAAAGATGCTTTTAGCATAAGATAATTACTCCAGTATCGCGCTAATGTCTTCTTTGGTCAGCTTTTTCACAAAGCTTTCTTCGGTAGAGATCAGCTCAGTAGCCAGCTTGAGTTTGTTATGCTGCAATTTCAGAATTTTCTCTTCTACCGTATTGCGGCTGATAAATTTATAGGTAAACACCCGGTTTTCCTGCCCTATGCGGTGTGCCCGGTCAATGGCCTGCTGCTCAATGGCAGGGTTCCACCAGGGGTCCATGATAAATACATAATCTGCTTTGGTCAGGTTAAGGCCTACCCCTCCGGCTCGTAGTGATATTAAGAAAAGCCGCAATGAGTCATCATTTTGAAAACGCTCTACCTGTTCCTTACGGTTTTTGGTGCTACCATCCAGATAAGCAAAAGAAATATTCTTTTTATCCAGTTCTTCGCGTAGCAATCCTAGGTGCTTCACAAACTGACTAAAAACCAATATTTTATGCCCCTCACTGATGGCATTGAGCATCATATGCATCGTATCCTCCATTTTCCCTGAGCTATCATTGTAGTGCTCATCCACCATTCTGGGATGATTGGCGATTTGCCTCAACTTGGTAAGTCCCTGCAGCAAAAGCATCTGAGATTTGTTGATACCTTTACTTTCTATCAGATTCAGAATTTCATTACGATAGAAGGATTTAGCTTCTTCGTAGCAGGCTTCCTGCTCCTCCGTCATGGTACAGTATTGTATGTTCTCTACCTTCTCAGGTAGTTCTTTGGCCACCTGCCATTTTTGCCTACGCAGGATAAAGGGTTTGATGATAGAGTAGAGCTTAGCGGTTTTACCCAGATCACCTCTCTTTTCTATAGGCTGCACAAACTCATTCTTGAAAAATGTCTGAGAGCCTAGTAATCCCGGATTAATGAATGACATCTGAGACCAAAGGTCAAGCGTACTATTTTCCAGGGGAGTACCCGTAAGAATAAGCCTGAATTTTGAATTTAGCTCCTGTACTGCCTGCGCAATATTGGAATCGGGATTTTTAATAGCCTGAGACTCGTCCAGGATTACATAATTGAAATAGTATTTTTTCAGAATATCCACATCCAGACGAACAATACCATAGGAGGTAAGCACCAGGTCATAATCCTGGAACTGCTCTACATTTTTGTCCCGATTGGTGCCGGTATAAATGAATACTTTAAGGGTGGGAGTGAACTTGGCAGCTTCCATCTCCCAATTGTAGATCAGAGAGGTAGGCATTACCAATAATGAAGTTTGAGCTTGTACACTGCCATTCTGCTGCCGCTGCTCTTTTAGTTTTTGCAGCAATGCCAGGGTTTGCACAGTTTTTCCCAATCCCATGTCATCGGCCAGGCACCCTCCAAAATTATAAGCGTTAAGGAAGTTCATCCAGTTATACCCAGCTTTCTGGTAAGGGCGCAGCGTTCCACTAAAGTCCTCCGGTAGCGGCTGATCTTCAATCTTGCTAAACTCACGAAGACGGTCCAGTTTACGATCCATAGTCACTTTAGCCAGACTACCTGTGTGTAGATCCTGTACCAGGGCCAAGTGATACTTCTTGAGTTGTACACTTTCTCCTTCATCTGTGCTCTTCTCTTCACTGAAGGCGAACAGCTCTGAGTATTCTGTAAACCACACTTCAGGTATGACGGCGATTTCGCCATTAGGCAGTTTAAGTTCTCTCTGCTTATTCAGTATCAACTCGCGTATCTGCTGAAAAGGAATTTCATAAGGGCCGAACTTTACCTTGGCATAAATATCAAACCAGTCTATATTTTCTCTTACCTCTATATCAATAGAAGACTCGCCCAGAAAGTAAGTTTTATCTGTATTACTCTGCTGATTAAGAATAATACCTTCTTCTTCTAATGTTTGTTTGTACTGGTTGATCCACTCAAAAGCCTTGCTCTTATCCAGTATTGCTTTTGACTTGCTGAACTCTATAGCTTTATTCTGAAAAAACTGCAATACTTCCTGCTCACGCTGACAATTCCTTACAATTCGGTGAAAGACATAATCATTCTGCTGCTTCTCCACTACGACGCTTACCGCGTCATCCTGTGAGGTCTGGAAAGAATTGTCGCCGTATAAAAAAGAGAGCTCAAAACATATCTTATCAGAGTCGGGAAGATCCCCCTGTGACACATTTCTGTCAGCCTCCACCAGTTCGGGCTGACTGTGATACAGCTCATAAAAATTCAGATGAGGAACCGGCTGAAAGCGTTCGGTTTGAATTTCAAAACCTTTGGCATATACATCAAAGGATGCGACCAGGGGAGCTACAAATTTGCGGTAGTAAGAGTCTTCTACCTTACGGGGAATCATGATAAACTTCTTGTTGAGGAAAGGCTGAAGCTTATTACCATCCACATCTTTCTCAAAGCTATACAGCTTATTCTCCAGCACCATCCAGGCTGGCTGCTTGCATATGATGTAAGCGTTTTTATACTGGAAGTCTACCTTCTCCCCATTGTGCTTGATAGTAGGGAAATAGTGAGTATTGTCCTCATTGCGGCGAAAATGAAAAAGTACAGTGGCTTTTTCTTTAAGTACTTCCACTTCCTTACCTACCGGTTCTCCGTCATTACTCATCTCAAACAGGCGTTTGCCCTTGAGGAGAGGAAGTATTTGCGTACGAATTTCTTCCAGATATTCATCTATCTCCTGACGGATCTGCTGACTTTTTTCGGTGCTGCCCTCATAAATCTTATAGAAAAACTCATGTGTCTTGATCTTTTTCTTATGAAACTTATTGATCACAACTTCCTGCTGCATCACATCCATAAGCCGGATCAACTCATAGTCTTCTTCCGAAAGCTCACAGGCAAATTCGTGCGCATTTTTGGAGGAGATATTCTGATGCTCAAAAGTGAACTCTCCCTGATCGTCAAGCTGCACGGCAAAGGATTCAAAAAGATAGCCCAGATACTCGTGGAGATAAAGAGAATATATGATTCTAAATGGTCGTTCTGTGGAAACTTTCATATAAAAAAAGTGGCCAAGGTTGATAGCAAACAAATAGTAAAAGTACGCATGCACTTTTACTTAATTTATAAATCTACAAAAAATCTTTGACTTCTGTACGTGCGGCGATGCTAGCCGGGCGATATGATGCTAAAAAAGTAATAATTGTGATACTCACTGCGGTATAAAAGAAATCCGTGAACTGCATCTTTACCGGATAGGCATCTACAATGGCAGTTTGCATACCCATAGAAACCATGCCAAAAGTTTGCTGTGTCCAGCAGACCAGTAAGCCTACTGCCAAGCCACTAATTGTGCCTATAAAAGCTATAATAGCTCCTTCATAAAGGAATACAGAACGTACTACTTTTTTGCTGGCCCCCATGGCAATGAGCATGGCAATATCTTTTTTCTTATCAATGGCTAACATGGATAGTGAAAAGAAAATATTAAAGGAGGCTACCGCGAGAATAAACGAAAATGTAAGGTACACAAAAAGCTTTTCTATTTTAATCGCTCTCAGCAAGCTCTCATGCTGCTGATCACTGTTGAGTACCTTTAACTGATCTCCCAGTACTTCCTGCAAATTTTCCTGTACCCGGTTAATTTTTATGCCTTCGGCGGTTTTGATTTCCAGCGCTGTCCTTTTTCCTACATAGTCAAACAGACCAGCAGCAAAGTCCAGAGGAACGATCACATAGTTGGCATCAAACTGTTTCTCAATCGCAAATACACCTCCGGGCATGATATTACGCCTTTTGAAGTAACGCGTCATCGGGTCAGGGTTGAAACCTGTGTCTGTCTCTCGCTTAGGGCTAAAAACCTGCAGGGCATAGAAGTCATTGGAGGGAGATACAGACAGAGTATACTGTACTCCTCTTCCCAATATGGCAAAGCTTTTACCATTTTTTTTGAGGACCAACTCACCATGCACCATAGCCTTGTTCAGGCGGTTTTGATCAATAAAATTGTCGCTCACACCTTTCAGAGTCACTACCATCTGTGCATCCTGATAACCCAGCAGTGCCTTATCTTCAATTACTTCTGTTACAATTGAAACACCTTCTACCTGACTTATTTTATTGATCAGTGAATCACTAACCTCAAAGGTCTTTCCTTGCTGAGGAACAATCTTAATCTCGGGGTCAAACGTATTATAAGACTCACGAATGAGATCTTCCAGACCATTAAAGACGGAGAGCACTACCACCAGTGCCATCGTGCCAATGGCTACTCCCACCATTGAAATATTGGATATAACCTGTATGAAGTTTTTCTTCTTCTTAGAACGAAAATACCGCCTCGCAATCAGTAATGACAGGTTCAATACTTTAATAACTCTTGGTTAAACATTAGTCCTCTTTACTATCTGAGCTTCCTTCCTCTTCAGGCGGAATATCCAGTTCAGACAATATTTTATCAATACGGGCAGCATGATCAGCACTATCATCCAGATAGAAGATCAGTTCTGGAACTACTCTTACCTGCTTACCAATGCGATTACCCAGCTGACGGCGTACTTCTCCTTTTTTCATATTGATGGTATCCAGCAGCTCCTGCTGATGCTCGCTCAACATAAAACTAAGGTATATTTTAGCTACGCTCAGGTCGGCACTCATACTTACTTTGGTAACCGTAATAAAAGTGTGAGAGCCTACCAAAGAGGCTGCATTTCTCTGAAATATTTCACTCAAGTCTTTCTGTATCAGACTTGAAAATTGTTTCTGCCTTTTACTCTCTTTCATATCGCTGCCAAATTACGTCTAAATATGACAAATTATCACTAATTTCATAAAATAGTACAGATCATTGCTAATACCAAAGCGTATTACTTTTTTTGCGAATAGCACTTAAGTTCCTTCATAAGCTTAAATTCTAAACCCTTTGCTAAGTTACTTTAGAGTGAATGATCCTTACCGCATGCTAGGGGTCTTCGTATTGTTAATTCTTATCAGGCTACCCTTTCTTATTTCGGGCACTTCGCTTAGCATACCCGAACTCAACTGGATGTTAGTAGGAGAAAAACTTGCTGAAGGAAGTCGCCTTTACATTGGTGTTTGGGATAACATAGGCCCCTTAGCAGCACTCATCTACAGTCTGATTGAGCTTATTTTTACCAGAAGTCAAACAACGTATGCACTACTGGCTATCCTACTCACTACTTATCAGAGCCTGGTTTTTAATAATTTCCTTCTCAACAAGAAAGCATTTAACGAGAACACTTACGTTCCGGCCTTTGTTTACGTTATCCTAAGTAGTTTCTCTTTTGATTTTTATATACTCTCTCCAGTACTGATCTCCCTCACCTGGATACTCCTGGCCCTTCGCAATGTATTTTACCGTATAGAAAGCCGCTCGCAAGATAATCGTATACTAGGCACCGGCATATACTTAGGCTTAGCTACACTTTGTTATCTGCCCAGCATCTTTTTTCTCCTCTCTACTATAATGGCTTATATGCTGTTTGCCAATGTCTCTATCCGTCGTTACTTACTTTTGCTGTACGGGGCCGCGCTACCAATACTCATTGCGCTAACTTATTTCTTTCTTGTGGATGGACTGGATGGCTTCATCACGCAGTACCTGCTTTCATTCAGAACTCTTAGCAGACAGCTCCTAATTCAACCTCTTTCTCTGCTTTATATCAGTATTATTCCACTGATATTCCTGATTGTATCACTTTATAAGGTCAGTCAGATTCGCCGGTTTACCAACCAGCAGTCCAAGTTGCAGCAAATCATGTTTATCAAGATTGTGGCTACTACCATTACCCTATTCTTTGTCAATGACCTTGCTCCTTATCATCTTTTGCCTTTTGTACCTCCAGTAGCCTTTTTTGTCACTCACTTTCTGCTCTCTATCCGCAGATTCATTTTTGCTGAGCTCACTACTGCGCTTTTTGCTATTGTATTGGTTTTTAATGGCTATGCTTTCTTGTATGGTTTCTTCTCTTTGCACAGCATTTTTAACATTAGCAATCTTATGGTTCAGGAGACTCCTTATGATGATGAGGTAAGAGGGAAAAAGATTTTGGTCCTGGGTGATCAGCTGAGCATTTATCGTGAGGCTACTTTAGCTACCCCTTATCTTGACTGGCAAATTTCCAAGAGGTCTTTATCTTCAGTAGATTATTTTGAAAACCTCACCGAAGTATACCATAATTTCAGTCAGGATATGCCGGAAGTGATCATAGACCTGGAAAGTGTGATGCCCCAGCTACAAAGCAGAATTCCCCTTTTGGAAAACGCTTATCAGGCAGCCAGTAACACGGGAAATGTTTACAGGTTAAGGCAGGAAGAAGAAAATTAGCAGGGTATTTTAGATACCCTGCGCTCGTGTCTACCTCCTTCAAAAGCCGTTTTCAGGAAAGTATCTACCATCTCCAGCGCCAGATCTTCGCTTACAAAACGTTCGGGAACGCAAAGTACATTGGCATTATTATGCTGACGTGCCAATGCGGCCAACTCTCCATTCCAGCAAATAGCTGCCCTGACCTGAGGATGCTTGTTGGCAGTAATGGCTACTCCATTGCCACTACCGCACACCAAGATGCCTAAGCGACAAGTTCCGCTTCCTACTGCCTCAGCTAAAGGATGAGCAAAGTCTGGATAGTCAACTGAGGCTGGTGAGTCAGTGCCAAAATCTTTTACTGTAAAGCCCAATTTCTCCAAATGAGCCTTGATTTTCTGCTTATGATGAAAGCCCGCATGGTCGGCCCCCAGGGCAATAGTCTCTGATGCTACGATTGAATCCTTCATGATGTGTGTTAGTCTTTAGTGCTGTCTTGCGCTGCATCTTCTGCTTCTTTCATTGCTTCTTTTCTTGCCTCTTTTCTTACTACCATTTTTGATATATAGATACTTGCCTGATACAGGAGTAATAGCGGGAAAGTAACCAATAGCTGGGTAATAGGATCGGGCGGAGTAACCAGGGCTGCAATAATCAGAATCACAACAATGGCATGCTTACGATACTTAACCAGAATTTCGGGTGATATCACCCCTGCCTTAGACAGGAAGTAAACAACAATAGGCAATTGAAATAATAATCCACAAGCCAGTACCAGGGTCACTACAATAGAAATGTATGAGGTGATATCAAACTCATTCATGATGGTAGGATCCACCTGATAGTTACCCAGAAAATTTACAGAAATAGGAGTAACGACAAAATACCCAAAAAGCACTCCTAACATAAATAATAAACTCACAAAAAACACTGCCCCCCGGCTCAGCTTGCGCTCATTCTCGTATAGTCCCGGACTAACAAACCGCCAAATCTCCCAGAAAGCATAGGGGAAGGCTACGATCAGACCTATTACCGCAGAGGAGACAATATGCATGGAGAACTGCCCGGTCATTTTCCGGCTCTGGATGATGAAGGGCATTTCATCAAAGCAGAAAGCATCTGATCCGATTGCCGAACTCACTTTGCAAAACATCTGGAAAGTCCAGAAGTCAGGCTTAGTAGGCCCTAAAAGGAGCACTCCCCATACAAAGTCTTTCAGCAAAAAAGCGGCAATGGCGAACACCATAATAGCCCCCAGTGAACGGATAAGATGCCAACGCAGCTCTTCAAGATGATCCAGAAAAGACATCTGCGAAGCGTCTTGTTCATAGGGATCGTAAGGCGTTACGGCATCCTCTCTTCTCTCTTCTAAGCCATTATCATGATGTTGCTGATCCAGCTTATTATTTTCCGGATTTTGATCTTCTGTATTATCCACTTACTTTTTCTAAACTACTGTATAAAGGAAAACGCTTCATTAAGTCATTTACTGCCTGCTTCACCTCCGCGATGCGGTTTTCATCTTCAGGCTTACTTAATACTACGTCCATAAACTCTACAATGGATTCCATCTCTGCTTCTTTCATTCCTCTGGTGGTCACTGCTGCAGTCCCTGTGCGTATACCAGAAGTCACAAAAGGTGATTTATCATCAAAAGGGACCATATTTTTGTTCACCGTAATGTCTGCCAGGCCAAGAGCCTTTTCTGCCTCTTTGCCGGTGATGTCCTTAGACCTCAAATCTATCAGCATTTCGTGATTATCCGTACCGCCAGAAATCACATGATAGCCTTTATCCATAAACGCTTTTGCCATCACTTTAGCGTTCTTGGCTACTTGCACCACATATTCCATAAATTCATCAGACAGTGCTTCTTTAAAAGCTACTGCTTTTGCAGCAATCACATGCTCCAGAGGCCCTCCCTGGGTTCCGGGAAAGACAGCCATGTCCATCAAAGCTGACATAGGACGAATGTTACCTTTCAGCTTAACGCCAAAAGGATTGTCAAAGTCTTCACCCATCATAATCAAACCTCCTCTGGGGCCTCTCAATGTCTTGTGCGTAGTAGTGGTTACAAAATGGCAGTGGGGTAGCGGATCGTTCAGCATACCACGGGCAATAAGTGCTGACGGGTGAGAAATATCTGCCAGTAAAAAAGCATCTATTTTATCTGCAATAGCTCTTAGACGCTCATAATCCCAGTCGCGGCTATAGGCTGAAGCACCACATATGATCAATTTGGGTTTCTCCTGCAAGGCTGTAGCTTCTACCTTATCCCAGTCAATCAGACCGCTTTCTTTTTCTACACCATAGAAAAAGGGCTGATACAGTTTACCGGAAAAGTTAACCGGAGAACCGTGTGTCAGGTGGCCTCCATGAGACAGGTCAAAGCCTAATATTTTATCACCGGGCTTCAGTACTGCCAGCATTACTGCTGCATTGGCCTGAGCACCGGAGTGAGGCTGTACATTAGCCCAGGTTGCTCCGAAAAGTTCTTTTGCACGGTCAATAGCAAGTTGCTCAACCTTATCTACTACTTCACATCCACCATAATAACGCTTGCCGGGTAGTCCTTCCGCATATTTATTGGTAAGTACGCTCCCCATAGCTTCCATCACCTGAGGCGAAGTAAAGTTTTCAGAGGCAATCAGCTCTATGCCACGCTGTTGCCTTTCTTTCTCTTGCTGAATTAAATCGAAAATTTCCTGGTCTCTTTGCATAAAATGTAGTGCTTATGAGTATTATGTGCTTAAGTAATATGGCTTTCGTAGCCATAAAAACCGATTAGCATTTTTAGTAGCCTGTATAAAAGCACATGGCCTGAGGCATTGGTGCCTTATTCGTCAAAATTACATCAAGTGGCAGACAATCACAATGCTAAATGAAGATAGCTTAGTATAAGTTCCTGAAACTGCCTAAGCTCCAAAAATACAGCTTTTAACGAAAAGCACAGAAGATGTACCCGCCTTTCTTTTTGCTTTGATTTGGATTAAGCGTAGTTTTGACCTTTATAAGCCTACTTACCGATTTATCGCCATGAGCAAGATTACCTTAGACGATCTGAGACAAAAAATTGATAGCATAGACAATCATTTGCTGGAACTCCTCAACGAACGTATGGATGTAGTACGTCAGGTAGGAGAACTCAAACGCTCTACCAATGCCATCATTTATCGTCCTGAACGTGAGAAAGCCATACTAGACCGCCTGAATAAGCTAAATAAAGGCATGCTGAATGCTCAGGCTATAGAGGCGATCTTTTTAGAAATCTTTGCTGTAAGCCGAAATATTGAGTTACCTGAACGCATCGCTTACCTGGGGCCAAGTGGAAGTTTTTCTCATCAGGCTGCCGAAAGCCGCTTCGGTGCCATGAGTGAATATATGGCCATCGGTAGTATCAAAGCGATTTTTGAAACGGTGAATACTGGCATGGCCCGTTTTGGCGTAGTACCTATTGAAAATAATCAGGAAGGTATGGTGCCCGAAACTGCCGATTGTCTGGCGAAGTACGACCTGCACATCGTAGCTGAAGTACCTATGGCTATTCATTTCGCTTTTGCCAGTAAAACGGATCAGTTGCACCAGATCAAGAAAATTTATTCCAAAGACATTGCCTTCCGGCAGTGCCGCAATTTTATTGAAAATGTAGTGAGTAATCCTGATGTAGAGCTTATCCCAGTTGAGTCTACCTCAAAGGCAGCCCGTATGGCGGCGAATGAGCCGAAAAGTGCCGCCATCTGCTCTCATATAGCTGCCCAGGATCATCATGTGCCTATACTTTTTGAAAATATTGAAGACTCCGGCGATAATCAGACACGCTTCTTTATCCTCAGCAAAGATTTTATTAACCAGCCCAGTGGTAATGATAAAACATCCATTTTTGTCAAACTGGCCCATTCTGACGAACCAGGTAGCTTAGTCAATTTTTTACAGGCTTTTGATAATGAAAAAATCAACATGACCAAGATTGAAAGCCGGCCGGCCAAAAAAGGGCGCAGCTTTAAATATTGGTTTTTTATTGATTTTGAAGGTCACTTTCATGATGAAAAAGTACAGCGAGTAGTAAAACAGTACAAATCCGAGATCAAGTGGCTGGGCAGCTATGTGAAACTGATTTAAGAGAACAATATAATCCTAGCTCACGTTCTACTGTTAGCCATTTTTGAATAGTAGCATAATATGAAAAAGCCTCATGATAAAGTAGGTGTACTACTTGTAAACCTGGGAACCCCTGATAGCCCGAAAACCGGAGATGTACGAAAATACCTACGTGAGTTTTTGATGGACTGGCGTGTGGTAGATTATCCGCTGATCCCTCGCTGGATGCTGGTAAACCTGATCATTGCTCCTTTCAGGGCACCTAAATCTGCCAAAGAATACCAAAAGCTATGGCAGGACCGCGGTTCACCGCTTAAGTTTTATGGAGAAGATGTCACCCAGCTATTGCAGGACAGCCTGGGAGAACGGTATGTAGTGAAACTTGCCATGCGTTATCAGAAGCCTGGCATTAAAAGCGTATTGGAAGAATTACAGCAAGAAATGGTGAGCAGCATTATTTGTATTCCCCTCTTTCCGCAATATGCTTCAGCTACCAACGGATCGGTGATTGACAAAGTGATGGAGATTACCCGCAACTGGCAGGTGATTCCTGAACTTAAGTTCATCAGCCAGTTTCCTGACCATACTCTTTTCATTGAAGCACATGCCGATCGTGCCCGTAAGCTGATGGATAAGCAGGAATACGATCATTATGTGTTCAGTTACCATGGTGTGCCGGTAAGCCAGATCAAGAAAGCCTCTTATGGTGATTACTGCCAGGTTGGGTCCTGCTGTAATAAGTACGGGAAGAGAAATCAATATTGCTATCGGGCACAATGTTTTCAAACTTCCCGAGTGCTTGCCAAAAAGCTAGGCATTCCTGAAGAAAAGTATACCGTTTCTTTCCAGTCACGTCTTGGCCCTGTGCCCTGGATCAAACCTTATACCGACGAAGTGTTGGAAGAACTTGCTAAAGAAGGCAAAAAGAAAGTTTTAGCATTGTCTCCGGCATTTGTGGCCGACTGCCTGGAAACTACACTGGAAGTAGGAGAAGAATATAAGCATGATTTTCTGGATGCAGGAGGTGAAGTCTGGGATCTGGTAGAAAGTTTGAACGATCATCCTATCTGGATTGAATGTTTGAAAGATTTGGTATTACAAAACGACGCTAATGCTGATATTTCCGAAGAAAAAATACCTAATAAAAAAACCTCAGACGAACTTAGTAGTTCTATAAGCAGACAGAGGCTGTAATAGCTAAATGTTTGGTTTTGGTTAATTTAAAAGACACGTAGCCGATTACTACGTGTCTTTTTTTTTAATTTTGTGCCCAATGATACAGTACAATCAGACCATCAATATAGAGAGCAGCGTAGAAAGTGAGTGGCTCAACTGGATGAAAGAAGAACAGATTCCTGATATACTTGCTACCGGCATGTTTATCAATGCCCGTCTTTTTCGCCTACTGGATGTAGAAGAGTCTGAAGGCACGGCAACTTATGCTTTACAGTTACATGCCGAAACCAAAGAGCATCTGGATATTTACCAACTCAAATATGAGCCTGCGCTAGATCAGGGGCATGAAAGCCGTTACGCAGGCAAAGCCGTTAGTTTCCGCACCTTGATGAAGGAGGTCTGATAGATTTTTGGAAGATTATTCTGAAGCGTATTAGCAATACATGCTTATCTATCCAAGTATTTTTAATGCTTCTTCCTCATTCCCCATCCATCGGCACATAATTATCTATCTGCTCTTTGACGAGGCGGCAGGTGAGCCACTCTTTGGGAATATCCGCACCCAGCGATTTGTAAAATTTGATGGCGGGTTCGTTCCAGTCCAGCACCTGCCATACTACGCGATAGCAATTCGCTTCTTTGGCTTTTACAATAATGCGGTCCAGCAGCCTTTTTCCGATGCCTTTTCCTCTTTCAGATTGGGTAACGATCAGGTCTTCAAGATAAATACACTTGCCTTTCCAGGTAGAGTAGCTGTAGAAGTAAAGCGCCAGCCCAAGGATATTTTTTGTTTCTTCATTTTCAGCTACAAAAAACTCAAAGACCGGCTGCTCTCCAAAGCCATCTTCTTCCAGTTGAGCTACTGAGTTTTCTACTTCGTGCGGTTCTTTTTCAAATTCTGCCAGTTCCTGGATTAATGCCATGACCTGCGGCAGGTCTGCTTTGATGCCTTGACGGATGATAATGCTCATAGTAGATATTGGGTGGTTAGGTATTAGGTATTAGGTATTGGAATTTAGTAGATCTGGCAAATCTTGAAGACTTACCAGATCTGTAGTAATCTATCTTAGGTTTTCAGGGATTTCATTCAAATTGTAGAAGGTGAAAGCATATTTATCTGCCCACTCTTCTATCTGTTTGGAAGTAGGTTTACCTGCTCCGTGTCCGGCTTTGGTTTCTATACGAATCAGCACTGGGTTCTCTCCTTCATGCTTTTCCTGCAAGGTGGCAGCAAACTTAAATGAATGCGCAGGAACCACCCGGTCATCATGATCAGCGGTAGTTACCAGCGTAGCAGGATACTCAACTCCTTCCTTAATATTATGTAGAGGTGAATAGCCGTATAAATAATCAAACATGGCCTGACTACTGTCGGCAATGCCGTAGTCGGGTGCCCAGCCTGCTCCGGCAGTAAACTTATGGTAACGCAGCATATCCAACACGCCTACGGCGGGTAAAGCCACTTTACATAAGTCAGGTCGCTGAGTCATGGTAGCACCTACCAACAAACCTCCGTTGGAGCCACCGGCGATGGCCAGTTTTTCAGTAGAAGTATATCCTTCCTGCTTCAAATACTCACCAGCAGTGATAAAATCATCAAATACGTTTTGCTTGTTCATCTGTGTACCTGCCTCATGCCAGGCTTCTCCGTATTCCCCACCACCCCGGAGGTTGGGCATGGCAAATACACCGCCATTCTCCAGCCAGTACAAACGGGCTACACTAAATCCAGGCGTCAGACTCACATTAAAACCACCATAGCCATAAAGATAAGTAGGGTTCTGCCCATTCATCTCTAGCCCTTTGCGGTGTACGATGAACATAGGCACTTCCGTACCATCTTTACTCTGGTAAAACACCTGCTTCGTTTCATAGGCTTCAGGATCAAAATCTACTTCGGGCTGGCGAAATATTTTTGACTCACCACTAGGAATGTGGTAGGAGTAAATAGTTGTGGGATAAGTAAATGAAGTGAAGTAGTAGAATACGGTTTCGTCTTCTTTTTTGCCATCAAATCCACCGGCAGTGCCAATGGCAGGTAGTGTTACTTCTTTCTCAAAATTGCCTTGCAGGTCATACTGCTCAATGCGGGTGGAGGCATCCTTTAGGTAATTGACAAACATTTTACCTCCGGCAAAGGAGACACTTTCCAGCACTTCTTCCTTTTCAGGAATCAGATCTTTCCAGTTTTCTGGCTTAGGATTGGCAGCATCTACAGTAATGATCCGCTTGTTAGGCGCATCCAGATTGGTCAGGATGTAGAGCTGATCACCTTCATTATGCACAAGGTAGTTGTCATGCTCAAAGTCGTCTATGATCTGGATAATCTCCCCATCTTTGCTCAGATCCTTGACATAAAGCTCATTGCCACTGGTACCATTGGCTGCGGTGATCCCCAGAAAGCGATCATCTTCTGAAACACTACCGCCTACATAACGGCGGGGTGTCTGCTCTCCACCAAAAATTAATGCATCTTCGCTCTGCGATGTACCCAGTTTATGGTAATACAGCTTGTGATTCATATTCACTCCCGAAAGTGCGCTACCTTCCTCCGGCTTGTCGTAGCTGCTGTAATAGAAGCCTTCCTTACCTTTCCAGGAGATACCGCTAAACTTTACGTCTTTCAGCGTGTCGCTTACCAGTTTGCGGCTCTCTACATCCATCACCATAATTTTGCGCCAGTCGGAGCCGGATTCGGAGATAGAATAGGCCAGTAGAGAACCATCTTCGGTGAAGCTGGTTCCGCTCAGGGCTACTGTCCCATCTTCGGAGAACTTGTTAGGATCTAAAAAGACTTCAGGTTCAGCCTCCAGGCTTTCCTGCACATACATCACACTCTGGTTTTGCAGCCCATCGTTTTTGTAGAAATAATATTTGTTTCCTTTTTTAGAAGGAGCAGAGTACTTCTCATAATTCCAGAGTTCGGTCAGTCGGTCCTCTATCCCTTTGCGAAAAGGAATGTTTTCCAGATAGTTAAATGTCACCTCATTCTGTGCTTCTACCCACTGAGCCGTTTCTTCGGAACGGTCATCTTCCAGCCAGCGGTAAGGATCGGCTACTTCGGTGCCAAAATAGGTATCTGTCTGCTCTACTTTTTGTGTAGAAGGATATTGTATGTTCATATTTTCATTGGTTTGTGAGCTGTCGCAGGCCAGCCATACTCCACTGCTCAGCAATACTAAAGCTTTTGATTTCATCTTTTTGCTAATGGTTTTTATGTGCGCTAAAGTAAAATTTTTTAGTAGCAGGTAAAACAAGAAAAGTGCTGAATACTTAATCTTATAGGGAGCTTAGAAGTTCTCCGCTTTCAGGAAACACACTAATTTTTTCAACTATTACTAATCCTTCTAACAATGGATGTTGTCAAAGTGATCATCACCTGCTTAATCGTATTCTTTACTTTAGGGGCCTTTTTATCCTACATCAACAAACCCTACTGGTTTGTACGTGTCTTTGACTTTCCTTTGCTGAGCAATACTATTTTTCTTGCTATGCTGTGTATTGCTTATTTATTTATGGACGAAAAACCCTTTCAAGGATGGAGTCTGGTAATGCTAATAGGTACCATACTGGCCTTGATTGCCGCTGCCTTTAAGCTATATCGCTATTTTCCTTTTGTAGAAACATCCACGCTGCCGCCTCAAAAGGATGATCCTGACAGACAGCTAAGTATTCTCAACGCCAATGTAAGGCAAAAGAACCGCAAACCTGACCGGCTTAAGGAGCTACTTGCAGAAGAGCAGCCAGACATCGTGATTATGCATGAAACCAACCAATACTGGCATGAGCAAATGGAGTACCTGAAAAATGAATATCCCTACCACGTACTGCTACCTCAGGAAAATACCTATGGTATGCTCTTGTACTCTCGCCTGGAAATTAAAGATAAGAAGGTAGCGCATTTATGCGAGGATGGTGTTCCTTCCATACATCTACAGCTCAAGCTGCGTAATGGGGAAAGCATAAACCTGCATGCCATCCACCCCAAGCCTCCCGAGATTGGCTCACATACACAAGATCGGGATACGGAAATTGTGTATGTAGGCAAACTGATAGGGAAAAATGATGCTCCCTCAATTATGGCAGGTGATCTGAATGACGTGCCCTGGTCAAAAGCTTTGATACTGTTCCGTAACCTGAGCAATATGATAGACCCCAGAAGAGGGCGAGGCTTTTATAACACCTTTAATGCTAAATTTCCCCTCTTCCGTTATCCGCTGGATTTCATCAATTTCACCGGGCATTTCAGGTTATTGGAAATACGGCGGGAGAGATACATACATTCCGATCATTTTCCCCTTTATGTCAAACTAAGTTATGAGCCGGATAGCTATTACGAAAACCTGTACGATCTGGTGGAAGAAGAACAGCAAGATGCTCAGGAGATCATCAATCAAAAAAATCGCAGTGTTTTTCCCAACCCTGGCTTACCACATATAGATGAAATGAAGCGCTAGTCTGCTGAGAAAGGATATTTGGTAAAGTGTTCATTTCCCATCGCATCCTTTTCATAGCGGGCCAGACAATACTGCTGAAGATGACTTTCTACAGGATTTTCTAATGTCAAATTTTTAGGAGCGGGCTCACCTTTAAGAAAAAAAAAGACCTGCGTATTGCCGTACTTGTTGTGGGGCATATAGCTTCCGTACTTCTGCATTTCCTGCCAGAGCGAATCTTCAATAGCTACAGCATAGACTCTTTTTACCGGTCCGGTATTATTTTCATTACGGACAAAAGCCAGTTCTTCGGGCTCTCCTGCCAGACCACTTACTCCCGGCTGGGTTGTAGCCTCTATTACAAACCAGGCAGCTATGGCTATCACTGCTAAAGCAATAACGTGCTGTAATTTAAATTTCATAGACTATTGTTCTGCGCTGCAAAGCTATAAACATTGGGCTGTAAACAACAATAAAGAAGAAATACTTGGAAACTTAATCGTTTAGGCGGGTTTCGTGCACCAGGCTTACCTCGTACCACTTTTCCTGCTCTGCACCCAAAGATTCAAAATAAAGCATATTACCTTCTACCCGTACTTTCCATTGTTCTTTCCAAGCCCGGTCCAGCTCACTAAAAGTAAGTGTATCTTCTTTCAACACCCAGCGCCCATGAAATGACTCATGCTTACCCTCACCACTGCGGTAGTAGCCCGCCGGATCAATGTGTACCCAGTGTGCATATTTCTTAGCCCGTGGATACTGCACCAGACTATCTTTGGTATTCATCTCATAAAAGTACCATCTGCCCGGGAGGTTATTCGCCAGGTGTACTTCTTTTTTGGCAGGCTTAGGAAGCGCTTCTACACGCGAAAGAAATATCTGCCAGCGGAGAGATTTGAGGACCAGATACTGCTGACTAAGGGTAACTTCAAACTGAGAACTTTTATCTGTAGAAAAATGAAGCCGCAATTTTTTCCCATCCGAACTGACTTTCCAGTTGCCTTTACCCATCTCTTCCTGCGGAAAGTTGGTTCGGAATTTTCCATCAGCCTTAATTTCCATACCACTTCCCCAGGGAAATTCCAGCATAGGCCAGTCGGTTCTGTCCATGCCGTCCAGCAGTATTTTATCTATCTGCCAGGCACCATACAGGTCCTGCACTTTGTATTGGCTACAGGAGGAAAAAACAGCTATAGAAAAGATAAATAAAAAGATCCTTTTCATTTGAATCGCTCATTATCCAATTATCAACCATAGTAAGATAGCAAATTGACTTCACTAAAGCCATTTTATTCCCCCCACTCAGCTTACTAAATGGAAGTATTCCTGCCACATTTTATGTGTTACAATATTTTTCTTTATCCAGCCATTTCATTCAGATTTTCATTTGAAGCCTTTTCAACCATTAAACTCGCACAATTATTATATTTCCTTATCTACCAATCGTTCATAACTATTCTCCCGAAACTGAGTTGAACACAATATTGTATTCTAAATTTTTTAAGCATGAAAAAACTCATTTTTTTACTTATTCTCATCTTCATTGTATTTGATGAAAAAGATGTATTGGCTCAGGAAAGAGATACTACCATCACAGCAAGTGTAGATGGACATATATTCAAACCTAAGCTGGCAAGTTCTGCTGACTTATCAGGCCTCCAAACTCCGGATGGTTTTACTATCCAGAAATTTGCCGAAGGGCTGGAAAAACCCCGTATGATGGCTGTCACTGAAGATGGTACAGTCTATGTCACCCGCAGGCAGGGAGATGTGCGTATGCTTAAAGATACCAATGATGACGGACAGGCTGATATCAACGAAACAGTGCTTACCCTGGATCAGGTACATGGTCTTGCCCTTAAGGATAATCAGCTTTATATGATCACCGTCACTGAGGTGTACAAAACCGATATTAAGGAAGATGGTAAACTGGGAGAGCCTCAATTGCTCATGGAAAATTTGCCGGAAGGCGGTCAGCACCCTAACCGTACCATAGAATTTGGTCCTGATGGCAAAATGTATATTTCGGTAGGCAGTACCTGCAATGCCTGCGACGAAACCAGTAAGGAAAACGCCACGATGATTGTATCAAACGATGACGGAAGTGGACGTGAAATTTATGCCAAAGGACTGCGTAATACGATTGGCTTTGACTGGCATCCTGAAACCAATGCCTTGTATGGACTAGACCATGGGATAGACTGGCTGGGTGATACTACCCAGAAGGAAGAGCTGAACCGTCTGGAAGAAGGTAATAACTATGGCTGGCCTTATGTATATGAGGATGGACAGCCTAATCCAGCGGACCAACCGCCAAATGGCATGAGCTATGCAGCCTATGCTGAACAAACCAGTTTTCCAGTATTGACGCTACCGGCCCATTCTGCCCCTATGGATCTGGTTTTTTATGACAAAGAGCAGTTTCCTGAAAACTATCGCGGAAAGGCTATCGCCACATTGCATGGTTCCTGGAACAGGGCCGAACCCAGCGGCTATAAGGTCGTAATGATCAATTTTGACGAAAACGGAGAGCCTACCGGATATGAAGATTTTATCACAGGATTTCTGGTCAATGGAAACCAGGAATATTTAGGAAGAGTATGCGGATTGGCCCTGGCTGAAGATGGTTCGCTTTTTATTTCAGACGATGGCAGTGGAGCCATTTATAAAGTAAGCTACGAGGATGTAGGGAAGTAATTTTTGTGAGCAGTAGCGAACACGGAGAGCAGCACATGGAGACGGCATGGCTGCTCTTTTCTTTTTTCAAATAATCAGTTTGAATCCTTGGAAAGAAAGAATACCTCGGTTTTGAGTTTCCGGCTGTTACCCTGAAAATCGTAAATGATTATTTCTTCTGCCTGCTCTGGCACCCAAAAGTTACGCGAAGACTGTGAGAGATAGCCCGCGCCATAATAAAATTCCTGATGATATCTTTTTCCATTACGTAATCTGACCTCTGCATAAAAATCATCTGCCTGTAATGGAAGTAAGGCACCTTTTTCCTCCTTGGTAGTTTCACATAACATTAACCCTGCCTGATTTCTGCCCACAATATAACCTTCCTGTTGATTGCCTATCCTGACAGCCACCAATGCTCGATTATCGCCTGCTATGCTCAGGTTTTCGGTTTGCACCCTGAGTTCTCCCTCTTTTTCTTCAAGCTCAATTACTGCTCCATTAAAAGCATCATAAGGGCCCAGCGCTGTTTCCGCTCCGAAGAAATTCCCTGTCACCATCAGCCTGACACCCTGCCCTGAGGATAGCTGTTGGATACCTGTAATAGGTGATAGTTGCAGAACGTTTGGAAGTGCCTGGTGTTTCATATTCCCCTTTCCCTGATTAATAAGCAGTACATTCCGTAACTCATCCACTTCCCATACCCCTGCGCCATCCAGCTCCTGAGGGGTAAACACCTGGCTGAAGGGAGCTTTGGCATACGCATCATAACTTCCAAAGCGTTTGCGCATGGCTACAATCTGACTGAACAAGGCATCCCGTGGTGGATAGGGGTATTCAGTGCCATGTTCAGTATAAGTGACTATAGGATCTATTTCATTATTCCGGTCAAAATCTTTGGCATACAGCTTCATTGGCGCTATCTCGCTGGCTTTGTATCGGCTGTTAAGTCCATGATTCCCTAACACATAGTCAATATCACCATCCTGATCCAGATCACTTCCATAGAGGCTATTCCACCAGCCGGAGGATTCTGAAAATTCTTCTTCTGCTACCTTGCTAAAATTTCCCCCATTATTAAGGTAAAGCTGAAGCGGCTGCCATTCTGAAGCGATCAGCAAATCCGCTTTTCCATCCTGATTGTGGTCCGTCCAGAGCGCTGCACTGACCATTCCCAGCTCTCCTGAAGCCTGTAGCAATTCCTCTGTAACGTCCTTAAACCTGCCGCCTTCATTGCTAAGCAGATAACTCTGCGGGGCATTCGGATAGCGAGCAGGATCTACCCGCCCTCCAACAAACAGGTCCAGATCACCATCCTGATCATAGTCAGCAGCGACGACACAGGAACCACTGCTGCGTATCTCAGGCAAAGCATTTTCTAATCTTTTGAAATTCCCTTTACCGTCATTCTGATATATTCTGTCCTGATACATCTCCTTTTGAGCACCCCATTCTACCCCACCACTTACTACATACAAATCCAGGTCACCATCCCCGTCCATATCAAACAGCAGGCAGCCAGTGTCTTCATAGAGCGAGTCAAAGGGAAATGGCTGTTGAATAAAAGTCTGATCTGCCTGTTGAACAAAAAATGAAGCGGCTTGTCCCAATGCTCCTCCCATAAAAAAGTCTTCACGTCCATCAGCATTCACATCCCCTACCGCTATCCCCGGCCCCAGAGAGGAGTACTTGCGAAGTAGCAGAGGAGAACTTTTAAAATCATTATACAGATTCTCCTGATGTTGAAAGGATAAATTATAGGAGTCACTTACATCGCGCATTGGAGAGGATAATCCCTGTGTCAAGAATGCTGCATTATGGTTGGGGCGGTAAGCAATATGCAGGGTTTGCGAAGGGGTAATGTTCTTTAGTATCTGCTCTTTCTGATCAGGCCATACGATTAGCAATGAATCTATTCTACTGCTATCCGCGAGGCCAAAATGAAGAGTAGGTGTAACGGAAGAGAGATAGCCTTTCTGAGGAGAGTGATAAACATATTGGCTTGAATTACCCTGATAAAGATAAACGCGACTGCCAATCGCCTGAGGATTATCAGCCTTGCCCTCAAGTTTAAGCTTAAGATAAGGCGCTTTGGTTTGCTCCGATGTATTATTCCTCAATACAAATGCCGGATCATTTATATTGTTGACTACCAGATCAAGGTCGCCATCATTGTCCAGGTCACTATAGGCCGCACCATTGGAAAAAGAAGGTGTTTTGATCCCCCATGCTTCTGTAAAATCACTAAAAGTCAGGTCTTTATTGTTAAGAAAAATATAGTTTGAGGTTTTGGCTCCTTTCATCTGCTTGGCCAGTTGGCGAATCTTTTCTTCTTTACGTTCATTACTGCCAAAAAAGCTTTGTCCACTGCGATAAGTCACAAAATCCAGGTCAGTCATATCTTTGACAATCCCATTGGTCACAAACATATCTTTCTGACCATCCTGGTTAAAATCTGCCATCAACACTGCCCAGCTCCAGTCAGTAGCGTCGATACCGGCCAGTTGTCCAATCTCACTAAAGCCATTCTTTCCTTGGTGGAGTTGCAGCGTATTCCTGATATATTGTCTTGAATATCCGCTTTGCAGACGCTTCGTTTCATTATCTTCATTGATTGATGTCAGCATCATCTTCTGACGATAATTGTCGGGCGGCAGCATATCCAGGGTAGCAATATCTGGCAGTAGGTCATTGTTGATGTCTGCAATATCTACCCCCATGCTGTTGTAACTCTGATGGCGTAAATATTGATCAGCCTCTTCTTCAAAGGAGGGATATCCATCCGGGCCATCCTGCTGGTTGATGTATAGATAATCATTATCCATAAAGTCATTGGCGACATAGATATCCGGCCATCCATCCCGGTTGATGTCATCTACTGCCACTCCAAGGCCATATCCCTCATGAATGATGCCTGTTTGCTCCGACACATCTGTAAAAACCGGATGCCCTTTCTCTGGATCAAAGTGGTTTTGGTAAAGCTTATCAATATTTTTACCCTTGTTAACTTTAATGCTTTTGTCAATGATGATAGACTTATTGACCTCATTAACAATATTGGTCAGCAGAAACATGTCCAGGTCACCATCCAGATCGTAATCCAGAAAAGTAGCCTGTACACTGTAAGAAGGGCCTGCCAGACCATAAGCCTCAGCAGTTTCTTCAAAGCAAAGCTGTCCATCTTCACAAAATCCCTGATTGATATAGAGCAGGTTACGGCAAGCCTGCGGGCAATCAGGTCCGCCTACAGAAAGATAAATATCCAGCCAGCCATCAGCATTGATATCTACCATGCTTACTCCCATCACCCATTCGCTTACTTCAAACCCTGAGGATACTGTAATATCCTCAAACTGCATATTCCCCTGATTGAGATATAGCCTTGAAGGGACCAGGTTTCCTGCAAAAACCAGGTCATCCAGACCATCCCTGTTAAGGTCACCGGCAGCTACTCCACCACCATTATACAGGTAGTAGTAAGTCATCAGGTTGAAAGTGTCTGAATCTTCTATCTGATTATTAAAAGTAATGTTTGTCTCTTCAGGAGTAAGTATGGTGAATCCGGGCTGAGAGGAATTATCACTATGCGAGCCCTGCTTACAGCCGCTGAGTAAGCATACCAGACAGAGGAATGAAAGTGAAATGTATGGGCAGGTTCTCATCAATATACACATCTTTAATTGCTCACAATACCTGCTGGAACAGCCATATGGCACAAAGCATAGTATTGACTTATGCCGAAACAGGGCAGGGGTATAAACCTACAGCATTTTCAGCGAAAAGTCATGCTGGAAAAAAATGAAGTCAGCAGACCAAGCACCTGCCGACTCACTTGCAGTTACTATATGTAACCGGGATTCTGAGGATAGAGAGGGTTGGTAGCAATCTCACTCTGAGGTATCGGCAAATATTCTCGTCCCGGCTGGTAAAAGACACCTCCGGTATTTTCGCGAAATTCCGGATTATCAACAAACCTTTCAGGAATTAGTCCCCACCGCAGCAGATCATAATAGCGACTACCTTCCAGAGAAAGTTCCAGCACTCTTTCATCCCGGATGATCTGCCGCATTGTCGCCTGATCCTGTAACGTAAACGTAGGCATATTAGCACGCTCACGCACCCGGTTCAGCGCATCAAGCACTGCGGCAGAGGAGCCATTGGCCTCGTTTTCTGCCTCAGCATACATGAGTAAGACATCGGCAAAGCGAATTATCCTCCAGTTGATGACAGAGGGAAAACCTGCAAAGCCAAAATCTGATTGTGGTTTGTCAGGCGTCTCAAAATCCAGATACTTACGTCCACCCACAAAATCCAGGTTAGTAGCATAGGCCTCGGCAAATGCATCCTGATAGATTCGGGCACCTGGATAATTCCAGATGAATGTAGAATAAGTCCTTATGTCAATATTACCATCATTGTCCGGAGTATCCAGAAAACGCTCAAAAGCCCAATCGTTAATTTCAAAGCCATTCTGGCTGGTAAATGGCGGAGGTGCCATATCTGGCTCCCAGGCCGCAGCCCTTAGCGTCTCAGGATTATCAGCGCCCCAGGCCAGTCCGTTATTATCAAACTGGATTTCAAAAATAGACTCTACATTATTCTCACCGGCAGCGTTGAAGTTGTCTGCATAATTTTCAACCAGATCAAAAAGGCCGGAGTCTATTACTTTTTTGAGTTCAGCTGCTGCCAGTGCATAATCTCCTGATGAACCTTCTATACCGGCACGATAGAGATAGGTTTTACCCAGCAGGGCAGTAGCAGCCCATGAAGTGGCACGCCCCACATTATCAGCCTCCCAGCTAGGGGGCAGGAGTTGTTGTGCTTGCTGCAAATCGGAAATAATCTGCTCCCAGACCTGAGCAGGATCAGCCGGAGCAGCAGTGATTTCTTCCAGACCAGCCGGTGGCTCGGTGAGCAAAGGCACATTTCTGAACATGGTGATGAGATAGAAATACTGAAACGCTCTCAGGAAGTGAGCTTCACCCCGGATAGTACTCTTCTCTTCCTCGCTAAAGGAAGGGTCTTCTATATTGTCCAGATTTTCAAAGATCAGGTTGGTTCTGAAAATGGTCTTCCAAAACTCACCCCATATCTCAATCAATCGTCCGAAATTAGGGTTGATGGAAAAATTACTCGCGTCGGTAGTTGTGCCCTGGAAGGCAAAAGGATCTACCACATCTGAGCGGTAAACAGTATGCAGTATCATCATACGCCCCCACCCAAATACAGTAGATAAAGGACTATAAGCACCGATAATTGCCTTACGGGCATCATCGGCTGACTGCCAAAAGGTATCCGGTGAAAGCTCATTCTCATTGACTGGCTCCAGAAAAGAGTCATCACAACTGGTGACGGTGAGGAACAGTACCAGAATAGTAAAGAATATTTTAGGAAGTATTAGGTTATATCTTTTCATCAGACTTTGTTTTTTCGTAATCGACATTTTCCTTAAAAATTGACCTGTATGCCCAATATCAGGGTGCGAGGTACAGGATAAGTATTTTCATCCACCCCTCGGTTGAAGAGATCATTTCCCCGGCTTATGTTACGCCCGATCTCAGGGAAGAAGCCTGAATAATTATCAATTACAAATGCATTCTCTACGTTCAGATAGAGGCGCGTTTTGCTCAGACCGATGGTCTCTATCAGGCTAGTAGGTAAAGTATATCCGAAAGACATGTTTCGCAGGCGGAAGTAGGCACCATCTTCTACGTAAAACTCTGACTCACGTCGGTTTACACCGGGGTCAACTGCGGTTGGACGTGGGACATCAGTGTTGGTATTCTGAGGCGTCCAGGCATTGTTGACAATCGCCAGTTTGTTACCGTTCTGAGCGAAGACACCCTCAAACCTACGGCCGTTCCAGATCTGGTTGCCTGCTATGCCCTGGAAAAAGAGAGCAAGATCAAAGCCTTTGTACGAGCCGCTCATGTTAAGACCGTACTCAAAATCAGGGATTGGGCTGCCGATAAACGTCTGGTCGTTGATAGTCAGTTCTCCGTCACCATCCCGATCTACAAATTTGAGATCGCCGGGAGATATATCTCGCCCCTCCAGTCCTTCAGCATCAATTTCTTCCTGCGTCTGATAAAGGCCATCCACCAGGAATCCATAGAAACTGGCTACTGGCCGCCCGGCCTCAGTACGGGTGGCGGCAAAAGATTCGTCGGTGAAGCCTCCTGCCCGGATTGGATTTACGCCTTCGCCCAGGTCAACTACTTCGTTTTCCAGAATGGTAAAGTTACCACTGATATTGTACTTGAAATCACCAAAAGACTCACGATAAGAGGCCAGGAATTCAAAGCCCCGGTTATCAATAGTAGCTGCATTACGAATTACCGACTGGTTGGTACCCGAAGTCGGGTTGATGTCCAGCGCTACCAGAATATCTTCTGAACGTTTCTGGAAGTAGTCCATCGTCAGGCTAAGTTTACCTTCCAGAAGGCCTATGTCCGTACCAATATTGGTCGTAGTGGTTTTTTCCCAGCGCACGTCAGGATTGGCAAAAGCTGTTTGTGATACACCGGACACCCTGGTCTGGCTGAGTCCAAAAGTATAGGAACTGTTGATGTTAAGCACGGGCGTAAACTGGAAAGGCTCAAGGTTGTCTGATCCTAGTACGCCATAACTACCTCTGAGCTTCAGGTTATCTATCCAGCTTACATCAAAGAATTCTTCCTGAGCCAGGTTCCACCCTAATGATACGGACGGGAATACACCATAGCGATTTTCAGGGCCAAAGTTAGAAGAACCATCCCTACGAACGGTAGCGGAAAACAGATATTTGCTTTTGTAAGAGTAATTAACTCTACCAAAAACAGATTGTATCCTGCGAGGTAAGCTTACCCCACTTCTACCGGCTATATCATTGGCGGCAGATATCACTCTCAGGTTATTATTGGGAAATCCCTGTCCGGTAACCGATAATGATTCATAGTTGTCTTTCTGCTGAGAATAGGCAGCTAGTAAGTTGATACTATGCCCTCCGATGATTTTTTCATATGTCAGAATATTCTCTATGATGGTAGATATATCCCGGTAGCGCAAGTCATCCAGGTCAGCTACAGGATTTTGACCTACATCAGAATTACTGATATTATAGGTAGGAGTAAAAAGGTAATTGTGACCGTTTTCATAATCTACTGAAAGTCGCAGGTTATAAGTAAGTCCTTCCAGAAATTCATACTCAGCATTCAGACTTCCCAAAACATTATCTCGTGTATTGACTGCATCCTTGAGGCGGGCAATGCCATAGTAATTGGTTGAACGGGAAATACCGTGGAAAACCGTATTTCCTGCTGCATAACCTCCGTCACGGGTTTCGTCAAAAATAGGAGCGGTAGGAATATGTCCATATTCGCTGCCGAAGTCGGTATTAGGGTTATTGATAGTATTGGACAAGAAAAGAGACTCGGTAAGTTTAAATCTTCCTTTCTCTACACCCGTATTGACGCTGAGAGAATTACGTTGAAAACGAGAGGCTACCACGATGCCTTCCTGGTCTAGTCGGTTGGCCGAGACGCTGTAAGTAGTATTTTCGCCCCCACCAGATATTCTGATTCCATAGTTTTGTACAGGAGCAGTACTTAATGACAAGTCTTGTACATCAGAGTCAATGCTGGGATCAAACTCTGCATCATTAGCAGGGGCCCGGGGAACGCCGTCATTGTCATTGGCCAGGTTTCTGAAGTCCGCATATTGACGAGCATTGGTATAATCCATCTGCCGGTATACGTTTTGCCAACCGTAGCTGGCATTAAGTTCTATCTGTACTTCCTGGTTTTGGGAACCTCTTTTGGTGGTAATGATCACCACACCCTGGCCGGCACGCGCACCATAAATAGCCGCTGCCGAAGCATCCTTCAATACTTCTATAGACTCAATATCTGCCGGGTTGAGAAAGTCCATACTTTCAGAAAACACTCCGTCAATCACATACAGTGGGTCCACACTGGATAGCGTACCCGTTCCGCGGATGATTACATTGGCACCTGCCCCGGGGGATCCGCCGTTCACTTCTACCCTCACACCTGAAGTACGCCCTTGTAGTGCCTGAGTAGGATTTCCGGTTACGATATTGTTGATATCCTCCGCTTTAATAGAAGACACGGCACCCGTCACATCAGCCCTCTTTTGTGTACCATATCCTACCACCACCACTTCGCTAAGTGATTGGATATCCGGTACTAATGAGACATCTATCGTGCTACGGCCAGAGATATTGATTTCTTCAGTAGTATAGCCAATAGAAGAAAAGACCAGGATGCTTTCTCCCTCAGGAACAGAAATACTGTAGTTTCCATTGATGTCCGTGACAGTTCCTACAGTCGTACCTTTTACCAGTACATTTACTCCGGGAAGGGCTCCTTCCTCTTCAGAACTCACCGTACCGTTGACTGTCCGCTCCTGGGCCTGAGCTTTTGAACTAATAAATAACAGTATCAGTATGCCCAGTAGTAATTTTGAAAAGTTGTTGTAGTAGTAGCTCATATATAGCGAGAGTTGTTGTTAAAAAAACTGATGCTGGTACTATAATATTAAATGTACTCTTTCTGCTCACCATCTAGCTACCCTTCATTTTACATAAATCAATACTATTTTGACTAATCCTTAAGAATTTAGTAATTTTTACTGTTTTACAACATTTATTTTTTGAACTTTTAATATTAGAGATGACATCTGGATGAAAAGGAGGGTGAATTACTGAACTAATTCAATGTTTCTTACACTTTACACCCTTTTAAAAATCATTTGGTATGTACTAGGGCAAGGATTAAAGCGCCCCAGGCTTTCTCAATTTCTCCTTTGTCCAGAAATTGCTGAGCCAGCCTGTGCATCGCTTCAGTCAACTTTTCAGGATTACTTTCATGCTGCTTTAAGATTTGTTGTGTAGCCGGATCAGAGATGTACTGCTGGCTATGCTCACGATCAGGAATAGCTGAAACACTAGCCAGTTTAGCCAGATTGCTACCTGTCAGAATGCTGCTCTTTCGAATAGCTTCCGGCAACTGATCTACGCCTATTCCATGCGCTTTGACTGGACGTATCACTTCAAAAACAGCATCACCGCTGGCGCGGCAGTAGAAGTTTCCGCCCATACGCCCAACAGCATCCAGCTTTTGCGGATGAATATTCCCTTTCTCGTCCAGAATTTCTTCACTGATGTGTACCAGCAGCACTTCGCAAATGACCAGATTACCGGCTCCTCCTTCTTCACCCAAAGCAATGACCTGCTTTACTTTGCACTCAAAGGCCACTGGAGCCTCTGCGACGCGGGGTGGCTTCACCAGTTGAGAAGGCACCTCTGTCAGGCCGGATTTGGCAAACTCATTCACGTCTTTGGGATAAGCCGTACTGGCCAGAGACATCTGCTCTAAAATAGCATAATTGACAATATTAATCACCACCTCATCTTGTTCCAGTACATTATCCAGGGTATTTTTGGTGCTGTTATCTCTCATGCTGTTCACCGGAGCAAAGATGAGGATGGGAGGTTTGGCGCTTACCGCGTTAAAAAAGCTAAAAGGACTCAAATTCACTTTCCCATCCGCACTTATGGAACTGACAAAAGCAATGGGGCGGGGTACTACCGCACCGACCATATAACTGTAAAAATCACGAGCACTGACATCGGCAGGGTAAATGGACTTCATAAAGCAGGCAATGTTTTGGTGGTTACTTCGCCGAATCCAATACGCATGTTTTCTTTTTTGGCAAATCCTCTCATGCGAATGGTATCACCGTCTTCTACAAACGATCTGCTGAGTCCACTGTTCAGACGAAGGGGATGCTCACCATTCCAGCTCAGTTCCAGCATGCTTCCCTGGCTGCCGGGCGTTTTACCGCTGATCGTGCCCGAAGCCAGCAGGTCGCCTACCCTCAGGTTACATCCATTGATGGTATGATGGGCAATTTGCTGATGAATGCTCCAGTACATATGGCTGAAATTGGTCTGGCTGATGGTCTGGCTTTCTCCCTCTTCAGGCTGTAGGCTCACTTCCAGTTGGACATCAAAATTGCGTGGATTGGCTTTTTGCAGATAAGGCAGAGGAGCTGGGATTTGTTCAGGGCCATCTGTCTGAAAGGCTTGTAAAGCTTCCAGCGGTACAATCCAGGGGGAGATAGAAGAGGCAAAATTTTTACCCAAAAACGGTCCTAGCGGTACATATTCCCACCTCTGAATATCGCGGGCCGACCAGTCGTTAAACAGCACGAAGCCAAAGATATAGTCTTCCGCTTCTTCGGTGGAAACAGGATGACCTAACTGAGAATCTTTACCCATCACTGCTGCCATCTCCAGTTCAAAATCCAGCTTTTGAGTTTCTGCAAACACCGGTGTTTCCGCACTGGCAGGCATGATCTGGCCTTTAGGCCGATGGATATCTGTGCCGGAGACTACAATGGATGAAGCCCGGCCATGATAGGCGATGGGCATGTGCTTCCAGTTGGGCATGAGCGCATTATCTTTACCCCTGAACATCGTCCCCACATTGGTGGCATGCTCTTCACTGGCGTAGAAATCAGTATAATCACCAATCTGTACGGGCAGATACATCCGTGCTTCCGACTGGCGTATTAGACATTCGTTTTTAAGCTGTTCTAAGGGAGAATTTTCCTGGCTAATCCACTGCACCAATCGCTGACGAACCGCTTTCCAGCTAGCTTTTCCCAATCGTATAAAGGCATTGAGACTGGATTCTTCAAACACTTCCAGAGGAATTTTAAGGTCATGAAATTTACCTCTGCCCGCCACTGCTGCCATGTCAATGATATGTTCTCCAATGGCTACACCTACTCTGGGCCTGCGGGATGCTGTAGAAAACACGCCATAGGGCAAATTGTGAATACTAAAGTCACTATTTTCCGATATGTTGAGCCAGGGGGATTGAGGCATAAAAATAATTTTTATCAAAAAAAAAGTTTATCCGGCAGCTTTTAACATTTCAGCAAATACTTCCTCAGTAAATCGGAAGTTAGTCTTTCTTTTCAATGATTGGTTTTATAGAACTGATGGTTAAGACGGACAAAAAGCAGAGGACTTTCACTCTTCACCTCAATCAGCATTGAAGCTTTATCAGCAAATTTTGCTTTAATAGTCAGCAATCAATGATTCGTAAGGTATCTTCAATTTCTCATGAAGATTTCTTATCATCTTGAGTGTGAGTTTTCTTTTTCGACTAAAAATCTCCGATACCCTACTCTTATACCCAATAATATCAGCTAAATCTTTATTATTCATTCCCATTTGTTCCATTCTAAACTTAATTGCCTCAATCGGATCCGGAGCGTCAATCGGATAATGTTCATCTTCGTACTTCTCGATCAGTATGGATAAAATTTCAGCTTCATCTCCCTCTCTTGAGTCAGTTGGAGCATGAAATATCTTTTCAAGCCTTTTAATTGCCTGATTGTAATCTTCCTCAGTTTTTATAACCTTAATTTCCATGAGTTTAAATTTTATCAGCGTCTACTTTGTCGTACTCATTGTGAGTTCCAACGAACCGAATAAATATCCATTGTCTGACATAATTGATGTCCACAATTATTCTGTACTTATTGCTACAAATATTAAATACAGCACGCCCGCTCTTCAAAATACTTACATTTGCATATGCAGCTTTGATATCCATAGGACTTTTCCAATCTGCTTTGGAGGCTTCCTTGAACCAGGTTTTTAACTGCTCCTCTGAGTCAGCGCGTTTTTTCCAAAAGTCCCGAAGTATCTTTTTGGCAATTACTCTCATACATTTTGTTATAATCTACGATCAAAGATAATAAAAAGTTACCAAAATGGTAATTATGCAAATTTTTGTATCTCTCGTAGCGCATCACTTCACCAAAATTTCTTTCTCTGCTTGCTGGTTTTTCTGCAGCAGCTCTTTCAGGGCGATTTCAAAAGCGGTTTTGGCAATATTGACAGATTGAGGGTTCTGCCGGTGGATTCTTTCCAGCGCTTTCCGGATGGTTTGCGACACATCATGAAAGATGGCTTCGTCGGTGATTTCAATTTCGCTTTCCATCAGGTAGGCGAATACCCGCGCCATGCCACAATTGGCAATGAAATCAGGGATAAGGGCAATGTGCTGGTCGGCGTATTCTGCAATGGGGCCAAAGAAGATTTCCTGATCCCTGAAAGGCACATTGGCTCCCGGAGCAATCACTTCCAGCCCATGTGCTATCATGCTGCTGAGTTGTTCCTGTGTTACCAGCCGTGAGGATGCGGCAGGAATAAACACTTCGGCGCCTACCTGCCATATTTTTTCATTGACCTCTTCAAACAATAACATTCCTTCTGCCGTCAAAGTGTTCTGCACTCTGTTCAGGAGCAAGTCCCGTATCTCTTCAAAGCGAAAGCCTTCCGTCTTGATCAGTCCACCATTGCGATCAATAATGCCTACGATCTGTATGCCGTGTTTAGCCAGGTAATAAGCCGCTGCACCGCCAACATTTCCCCAGCCCTGAATGATAGCCCGTTTGCCGGTTGTTTTTCCTTCCCACAAATCATAGTAATGGATGACGGATTGGGCTACGCCATAGCCGGTCGCCATGTCAGCCACAGTATATTTATGGCCTAAAGAAGGCGTAAAATGAGTGTCTTCCAGTTTTTTGGAAACTCCTTGACGGAGTTGCCCTAGCTGCTTTATCTTTTGTGGATCGGAAGACAGATAATGACCGGTGACGATACCTTCCTGCGGATGCCAGAGTCCATAGCTTTCAGTGATGGGAATCACTTCTTCCACTTCGTTCACATTCAAATCTCCTCCAGTGCCATAATAATTCTTCAGCAGAGGTGTAACAGAACGGTACCAGCGACGCAGTACACCTTCCTTACGGGGATCATCCGGATCAAAGTTGATACCTGACTTAGCCCCACCAATGGCCGGTCCGGAGATGGTAAATTTGATTTCCATGGTTTTGGCCAGCGACTCCACTTCATGACGGTTCAGGCCTTTGCGCATACGTGTACCTCCACCGGCAGCACCTCCCCTCAGCGAGTTGATCACTACCCAGCCTTCGGCTTCCGTTTCCGGGTCATTCCATTCAAATACAATTTCAGGTTTCTTCTCTTCAAATTCCTTTAATAGCTTCTTCATATTGTAGTCATTAGTCCGGGGTCATTTGTCCTTGGCTTTTAGTTACTCGTAATTCATTTTCACAAATACCATTGACAAATGACTATGGACAAATTACACTTTCCACGAATAAATGTATTGTTGATCTTCTATTTCCAGTGCCTGTTGCGTGAGTTTTAGCGGCCGAAAAGTATCCACCATCACCGCCAGTTCTTCGGTGCCTTTCTTGCCAATGGAGGCTTCTGCCGTTCCCGGATGCGGGCCATGCGGCATACCACCGGGGTGCAGGGTAAAAGAAGCCCGTTCCACTCCTTTACGACTCATAAAATCGCCCTCTGCGTAAAATAGCACTTCATCAGAATCTATGTTGGAATGGCTATAAGGCGCAGGAATAGACTGAGGATGGTAGTCAAACAGGCGGGGCACGAAGGAGCAGATCACAAAGTTACGCGCCTCAAACATCTGGTGTACCGGAGGCGGCTGATGGATGCGCCCGGTAATCGGCTCAAAGTCATGGATAGAGATGGCATAGGGATACATGTATCCATCCCAGCCCACTACGTCAAAGGGGTGGTAGGAGTAGAGAAAGCTGTGCAACTGGCCATGCTTGAGAATTTTGACTTCAAACGCTCCTTTTTCGTCTACTGGTTCTATCGCCTGTGGTGCTTTGATATCCCGTTCGCAGTAAGGGCTATGTTCCAACAACTGACCAAACTGGTTGCGGTACTTTTTGGGGAAACGTACTTCCGAATTACTTTCAATCACCAGAAAACGGCTGGGCTTGTCCAGATTGATTTTCCACTGGTGGGTGATGGTGCGGGGAATATGCACATAGTCGCCAGCCACAAACTTCACCTTTCCCAGAGGGCTCCACAATTCACCTTCCCCATCGTGCACATACACCAGTTCGTCAGCGGTGGCATTGCGGAGGAAGTAGTTCATATTTTCCGTAGGCTGGCAGATGGCCAGTTTCACATCCTCATTGCCCATGATGTACTTACGTCCACTGAGCCAGTCGCCTCCTGAAGAAAGATTAGCTCCTTTCAGGTGGCGGTGCTGCATATTTTTGCTTTCGGCATATTGCACGGCATACTCTCTGTTTTCGCCTACTTTTTCAATGGAAGTTGGGGGATGTAGATGATAGGCAACAGAAGAAATACCACTAAAGCCTTCCGCACCGATCACTTCTTCATAATAAAGCGAACCATCTTCTTTTCGGAATTGCGTATGTCGTTTGGGCGGAATCTTTCCACTCTGTATATAATAAGCCATAATTCTTAATTATTGATGATGAGTGAATAATGATTAATGCCAAGTTCACCATTCATTCATCATTATTCATTACAAATTACCTCTAAGTTCCTGTTCTCTTTCTATCGCTTCAAATAGGGCTTTGAAGTTGCCTTTACCGAAGGAACGTGCGCCTTTGCGTTCAATGATTTCATAAAATACCGTCGGTCGGTCCTGCACAGGCTTGGTAAAGATTTGGAGCAGATAGCCTTCCTCGTCCCGGTCTACCAGCACGCCTAGTTTTCTGAGTTCCTCTACCGGTTCTTCAATGTCACCGACTCTTTCTTTGAGGGTATCGTAATAAGTATCCGGTACACGCAGAAACTCCAATCCGTTATTCCTCAACTGGCTAACCGTTTGTATGATATTGTCCGTAGCAATGGCGATATGCTGCACGCCTGCTCCCCGATAAAATTCCAGGTATTCATCAATCTGGCTCTTCTTCAGGCCGGGTGCCGGTTCGTTGATCGGAAACTTGATGCGCTCATTACCATTAGACATGACTTTGGACATCAGAGCCGTGTATTTGGTAGAAATATCTTTGTCATCAAATGAGACCAGTTGCTTGAAGCCCATCACGTCAGCATAAAACTGCACATATTTGTTCATATCGCCCAGATCTACATTGCCAACCATGTGGTCCACGTATTTTAGACCTACTGAACGATTGGTCAGGTTTTCGTTTTTCCAGGCACGGAAGCCCGGCAGAAACAGTCCCTGATAGTTCCGATTTTCTACAAAAGTGTGGATAGTATCACCGTAGGTAGCAATGGAAGCCATTACGACTTCTCCATTATCATCTTCTAGTGTATAAGGTTCATGAACTGCCTGAGCACCACGGCTCACCGTTTCCTCAAAAGATTTGCGAGCGTCCTCAACCCAGAGGGCAATATCTTTGATGCCGTCCCCATGCTGATGAATATGAGCTGCAATCGGACTATCAGGAGTAAGGGAAGAAGTGAGAACAAAGCGCAATTTATTCTGAGCCAGCAGATAGCTGGCCGATCCTTTTTGCCCAGTCTCCGGTCCACGGTAAGCAATGATATCAAAGCCGAATACATAGTGATAATAGTAAGCAGCCTGCCGTGCATTCCCCACATAAAACTCTACATAGTAAGTGCCCTGTATGGGTAAAATATCTTCTTCGGCAGTAATTTTTTTAGATAAAGAGGAATCTGTATGCATATGCTTCTTGGGTTTATGTTGAAAGTTCAAAAAGTAAATAGTTGCCCAAAACATAGCCTTATTCGCCAAGGTCTAACAGTTCAACTATTATTAAAAAAATAATATTTTCAGACAATTAATACCTACGCTCTGGCTTTGATTTTATTTTTAAATATTTTTAATATTATCTTCAAAGCAGACTTATTTTTTATCAATAAACGATATTTATACTATTTTGATTATTTCTTTACAAATTTTCACCCAATAGTATAGATTTGTCTTTTATTGATTATAATAGCTTTAATTAAATCTTTGAGTCTACACAAGCATTCCAAGCTAAACCCTGCTATGCCTAGATTAATTTTATTTGTTATAGTTAGCTGTCTAAGCTATGCCTGCTCCACTCAAGAAGAAAATAAGGAGGAAGAATCTTCTGTATCTACAGCCATTTCTTATCAACCCACTGAAGCATCTATCTCTCAACACCCTTTGCCGGGATGGTATCAGGATGCTAAACTTGGCATCTTTATCCACTGGGGCTTGTACTCCGTACCTGGCTGGGCGAAAGGCACCACAAAGCCCCTTGAAGAAATACTGGCAAATACTGCTGGCGAAGAGTGGTTTGCCAATAATCCTTATGCTGAATGGTACCTGAACTCTCTCCGGATAGAAGGAAGTAGTACAGAAAAGCACCATCATGAAACTTACGGTGAGAATTTTAGCTATTATGACTTTGTGCCTCAGTTTAATGAAGAAATTAAACAGTGGAACCCTGAGGAATGGGCACAACTCTTTAAGAATGTAGGAGCTGAATATGTAGTACTTACAACCAAACACCACGATGGCTTCTTGCTCTGGCCCAGCAACATCCCCAACCCCTACAAAGAAAATTACTATGCCAGCCGTGATTTAGTCGGTGAACTTAGCAAGGCCGTTACCGAGCAGGGCATGAAGATGGGACTTTACTATTCCAGTGGTTTGGACTGGACTTTTAATGATCATGTGATCAAAAATTTTCCTGACCTCTTTCAGGCCGTTCCTCAGCAGGAAGAATATGCCGAATATATTGATGCCCACTGGCGTGAACTGATGGAGCGTTATAACCCCTGGATCCTCTGGGCAGATATCGGCAGCCCTCAAGTTTTTGATGCCAAAGCTGTTATCGCTGACTTTTATAATAAAAACCCTGAAGGGGTGGTGAATAACCGCCATAAGTTTCAGCTTCCCACCGATACAACACCCGCTTTACATCATGATTTTACCACTCCTGAATATCAGGTACTGGACTCTATCGCTGAAAAGAAGTGGGAAACCTGCCGGGGTATAGGTTTATCCTTCGGCTACAACCAGACCGAGGATGTAAGTGAATTTCTTTCAGTAGATGAGTTGGTAGATTCCTTTGTAGATATAGTTAGTAAAAATGGCAATCTGCTGCTCAATGTAGGCCCTAAAGCAGATGGTACTATTCCTGAAGGGCAAAGAGTTAGGTTGGAAGGATTGGGTGAGTGGCTTGAGACCAACGGAGAAGCTATTTTTGGTAGCCGACCGTGGACGCAGGCGGAAGCCACTACTACAGAGGGAGGAAGAGTCAGGTTTACGCAAAAAGAAGATGCTATCTATATGATCATTCTTGATGAGCCAGAAGGAAATAGCATTACTATTTCTGACATCTCGCTGCCAAAAATCAATGCGCTAAGTGCTCTACAAAATAATCGAGATATCACTTATCAGCTTGAGGATGGAAACCTTACTATAGAGCTTCCTGAAGCTTGGGGAGAATTGCCTGCTTATACTTTTAGACTTAGTACCAATGAAGCTACTTCATAACTGACATTTTAAATTCTCATAAGTGCACAAAAAGGTCTGTCTAATAATGGCAGACTTTTTTTATGCGGGGGGGAGCATAATCACCAGCAGGCTTTTGGGGCCATGGGCGCCAATGACGAGTGATTGTTCAATATCAGCCGTTTTAGAAGGACCGGCAATAAATACACCATGTCCATAATCCTGGCTGCGCAATCTTTTATAGGCCTCATGCATCTTATCTACCAGCTGATCTTCACGGATGAGCAGTACAAGATGCTGGGTGATGAATGGAGCTGCCCTATGAACCAATGCCTCTTCATTGACCCAGATAGCACCGTTTTCTGCCACCCCTAGTAAACCTTCAAAAACTGCCATATCCAGCAGTTCCAGCTCATGCGGATCACTGATGGCTGAGAGGTCCATGGTATTCAGGTTTTCAAAAGCACCGGCTACATACTGATAATCGCCCATGCGTTCTTTGACAATCCATTCCGCCTCTACCTTATCCTTAGCAGAGACTACCTCTCCACCTCCGGCAGTCAACCTTTCCTGATAAAGGGATTTCAAATCCTGCCCATTGGAAGTCGGAAAGTCCAGAGATGGAAGAGGAAGCTCTTCCGGTTTGTTCTTTTTTACCGCTTTGAGAATATCTGCTTTACCCATTTTTTTGTCTGTTTTGCTGATACCATTCCTGAAAACTCTGCTTGGGCGGCTCAGGGAGTTCCCGTTGTTTGCCCCAGGTGTTGAGCGAATTGTAGACCATCCAGCGGGGCAGTATATTTAAAACTTTTCTCCCGAATTTCCCGGCTTTCTTATAAAGATTAGGATGCGTAAATAGCCATCCGGCCATTTTCATGGAGAATTTCTTGGCAGGCTCCTCATTGGTCTCTCTGGTAATATCCTGTCGCCAGGAGTACAGCTGTTTATGAATATCAATCTTGACCGGACACACATCTGAACATGAACCGCAAAGCGAAGAGGCAAAAGGCAGTGAAGCATGTTTTTTCATGTCAATGCCAGGAGAGAGAATAGAACCTATCGGACCGGGTACCACCGACTGATAAGAGTGTCCACCACTACGTCTGTAGACCGGACAGGTATTCATGCAGGCACCACATCGGATACAGTGCAACGATCTCCTGTACTTTTCTCTGCCTAGCTGTACGGTTCTGCCATTATCTACCAAAATAATATGTAACTCCGTACCTTCGCGAGGCTTACGAAACTGAGAAGTGTAGGTAGTAACGTGCTGACCGGTAGCGCTGCGGGCCAGTAAACGGATAAATACCCCCAAATCTTCGTAGCGGGGAATCATTTTTTCTATGCCCATGCTGGCAATATGCAAAGGAGCCAAATGCACGCCCATATCGGCATTGCCTTCGTTGGTACAAACTACAAATTCTCCCGTCTCAGCTATGCCAAAGTTTACCCCAGTTAATGCGGCATCAGCTTTCATAAATTTTTGGCGCAGATGCTCACGGGCAGCAGCAGTCAGGTAATCTGCATCCCCATTACTGGGTTGAGTGTGCAGATATTTCTGAAAAAGCTCATCTATTTCAATCTTCTTTTTATGGATGGCCGGCATCACAATATGCGAGGGCGTTTCCTTAGCCAACTGCACTATCCTTTCTCCCAGGTCAGAGTCAATTACTTCTATGCCATGCTTTTCCAGAAAAGGATTGAGATGGCACTCTTCGGTCAGCATAGATTTACTCTTGACAATACGTTTGACACTATGTTCCTGAAAAAGCTTATACACAATATTATTATGCTCAATAGCGTCACTGGCCCAATGTACTTTAATGCCATTGGCAGTAGCGTTTTTCTCAAACTCTTCCAGGTAATAGTCAAGGCGGGAGAGGGAATGAGATTTGATCTGGGACGCTTTTTCCCGCAGTTGCTCCCATTCCGGAAAAAGGTTGACGGTCTTATCTCGTTTTTGTCTGACATGCCAGAGCGACTGATCATGCCAGTTAACGCGGTTTTCGTTTTTTACAAACTTCTGTGCTTCAGACGGATGGCTCATGTTGCTCTGTATGATTTAAAATTTCGCTTATATGCATAACCCGTAAAGGCAGCTTTCTTCTTCTGATGATGCCTTCCATGTGCATGAGGCAGGACATATCGGTGCCGGTGATCACCTGAGCGCCATTGAGGATATGGTCCTGAATACGGTCTTTGCCCATTTTCACGGATACGGCTTCTTCGGCCACGGCAAAAGTACCGCCAAAGCCACAGCATTCATCAGAGCGTTGCAGGTTGACGAGTTCAATCCCTTCCACCTTTTCCAACAGTTGGCGGATGATAGAAAAGGGCTCACCTACGAGTTCGGAAGATTTAGCAAAGCGCAAGCCCCGCTGTCCGTGACAACTCTCGTGTAAGCCTACCCGATAAGGGAAGCTGCTTTGCAATGTGTCAAGGGCATTATGGTTGACCAAAAATTCGCAGATTTCCAGCGTTTTTTCTCTGATCTTTTGCACCTCAAGTGTCTGCTCAATGGTGTCAAAGTGCTTACGGACATGATATACGCAACTTCCGGAAGGCGCTACCACATAGTCAAACTCAGAGAAGTTCTTAACGAACATTTCCATCGTCTGCTTAGCGTATCTTTCGTAGCCGGAATTAGCCATGGGTTGCCCGCAACAAGTCTGGTCGGGGGGTACGCTTACCTTATGACCAAGCTTCTCCAGAAGCTCCAGGGTAGCAATGGCTACCTGAGGATAAAACTGATCTACATAACAAGGAACAAATAGGCCGATATGCATGAGAATAGGTTGAAGGTTAAAAGTTGCAGGTTAGTCACTTATCACAAGTGATAGGGATCACATAATACACTAATATTTTCTCTATATGCATCATACCATAAACACTAACTAATTTTTCACAACCTACAAAATACGGATGAAAGCACTGTCCTGCACTATCTTTTTACAGTTTTACTTTTGGCAGATTATACTTTTGCATAGGCCAATATTACCCAGATATGGCTAAACAGCTACTTTTCAGTAGATATACCATACTTCTTCCAATTTGTTAGAAAAAGCCTCCAGAGGTTGATAAAATTTTCACTAAAGCTTTTGCACCACACTTCATAATTAATGCAACAATGTTGCAAAAAATAAATTTATCTTTACATTTGCTGAAATACATAAACAGAAAAAATGGATATGAGCAATACATTTGAGGTCATCATCATTGGAGGTAGCTACGCAGGACTTTCAGCAGGAATGAGTCTAGGTAGGGCTCTGAGGAATACTTTGATAATAGATAGTGGATTGCCTTGTAACCGGCAAACCCCTCATTCGCATAATTTTATCACTCAGGACGGAAAAACGCCGGCAGCAATTGCAAGTGCAGCCAGGGCGCAGGTACAGGCATATGATACTGTCAGCTTTTATGCAGGGCAGGCTGTAAGTGGCAAAAAAACTGATGAGGGTTTTGAGATTGAGACACAGTCAGGAGAAAGTTTTATTGCAAAAAAATTAATCTTTGCCACCGGCCTCAAAGATATCATGCCTGATATTTCCGGATTTGCAGAGTGCTGGGGCATTTCTATTTTGCATTGCCCATACTGCCACGGCTATGAGGTAAGGCATAAGAAAACCGGCCTCCTGGCCAATGGGGATATGGGATTTCACTTTGTGCAATTAATCTCCAACTGGACAGAAGACCTCATCCTCTTTACCAATGGGAAATCTACCCTGAGCGTGGAACAAACCCAAATCATCCGAGGTCATCATATTGAGATGATTGAAAAAGAGATTAAAAGCATAGCACATCAGGATGGGAAAATTCAGGCAGTGACTTTTCATGATGGGTCTCAAGCTTCGGTAGAGGCGATGTATGCCCGGCCGGATTTTATACAAAGCTCAGATATTATTGAAAAACTGGGCTGTGAACTGAGTGAGCAGGGTCTGATCAAAGTAGATAATTTGCAAAGAACTACTGTGGAAGGTGTTTTTGCCTGCGGAGATAATTGCAGTATGCGTGCCGTTTCTGTCGCAGTAGCCAGCGGCACCACTGCCGGAGCCGCAGTGAATCATAAACTGTGCGAGGAGGAGTTTGTGTAGGGTCAAAGTCCAGTCGAGACTTACAGTATAGACATCTTAAGAAAGCTTAGTCTAAGGCCTGTTCCTGATAAAGATGTTTTATTTTTTTCCGATCAATAGCTTGTTCTGAGTGCCATAGATCATAATCTTTCTGTAAGCCAACCCATAATTCTGCAGAAGTGTTAAATGCTTCTGACAAGCGAACTGCCATGTCTGCACTAATTCCCATTTTCCCGTTTACAATCGCTGATAGATTTTTACGAGCCACTCCTAAAGCTTTTGCCGTATCTGTAATAGTCAAATTTAAAGGATCAATATACATTTCCTTTAATATCTCCCCCGGATGCACGGGGTGCATTCCCATTTTCAGCATAATTTTTTATGTTAAATTTTAATGATAATCTACATAATCCACATCATGAAAAGAACCGTCTTCAAAACGAAATATTATTCTATAATTGCCTGAAACCTTAACTGCAAAGAAACCAGCCAAATCACTAGACAATTTATGAAGACCAGAACCACTATAATTGATATCATTCAATGATTTTGCCCTATGCATAATGCCTAAAATCATCCGTATCTTTCGTAAGTGCTCAGCTGGCAACTTTGAACTATCATTTTTTTCAAAGAGTCGTTTTAAGCCCTTATGTCTGATACTTTCAATCATTTTCAAATGTAACACGAAACGTTACAAGTATCAACTAGTAGATATATAACTCCTTTTTATTAATTTAATGCTATGCATTCCAACTTATTTTATGTAAATGAGTGAAATAGAAAATACTTTAAGAAGCAAAAGCAGAAACGAACTGTTAGTTATAGCAAAAAGAGCAAAGCTAAAAGGATACTATACCTTAAATAAAAAGCAGTTATTTAAAAAGATAAAATCCGAAGCTGATCCAACACTTTTAGCTCAAACGCTAGGTCTTGAAAAGGAGAATATAATAAAGAGAATTCTTTCTAGCCCTTATTTCCAAATAACTGCAATAATAGCATTCGTATTTAGTGTATTTGTTTATTTTGATACAGGAGATGACAGTAAAAAAGGAGATAAAATTATTTATGAGTTCAATGGTGGAAGTGGGGAGGTTTTTGATTTCAAATACGATGGATCAACTGAAATTTTAGAAAACAGATATCCTTACGGATTTAAGTTAATTGGCGTAAAATATCCCGATTCAATATTTCAGGGACCTGCATCTGCTAACTTAGAAAGTATATATGATGTAAACTGGAATACGTTAAAAGTAAAGATAGATAGAAAGAGAGATGTGGTAGATATTGTATTACCTGTGGATAATATACAAAATGGTACTGGGTCTATACGAAATATTGACGTAGAATATAGTATTCCACTTAAAGAGACGTATTCCCCTTCTCCTGTTCCTATAAAACCAAATATTAAAGCTCAATTATATTTTCAACTATTAGAAGAGTCTGGACCATACCCTGTTTATGTATTTGGCTTTAAGTAAGAGCTTACATATTTCTGTTTTTATGTAAGTAGCTTTTAAACATTGCTATAATGCCGCTCTACAGAATATTAGAAAGCGTCCACAACCTTAATTTTTAGTAAAATCCTTCGCCAGACAATTTATAAAAACTTATAATTAATACTTACTGTCATCACCTATCTCGCTAGCCTACCGGATAGGAATTTTGATATTCAGCTTTTTCTCATCGCTGCTAATGCATATCTTGAGCAAAGACGACTTTGGCTCACTAAACTCCTTATTCCGCTTGTCAAAGGCCGCAATCTGATGCGAGGATTCAGCTAATACTAATTTTTTTCACTGCAAAGCGCAATGGAATCTATAACAACCTAAATATCAATGATGACGAACAAGCACCTAAACATTCGGGACAACCTTCAGGAAACATATAGCGATGTATATACCCCTGAGGCACTTTCTGCGCTTGCCTCCATGGCTCACTTTAACAGTGATATCAAAGCAGTCATGGCTTCCCGTATCCAAAGAAGAACAGCGCGGCAGCAACAGAAAAAAAAGATTGGCTTCTTAGATCCCGACCGTTTGATTCCCCGTACTCAGATCAAAGTGCAGGATGCCCGTGAGGGTAAGTTTGAAGGCACTGAAATTCCTCCTGATCTGCAAAGGCAGTGGATACAGGGTACCGGCCCTGCAGCAAAGCCTGATGCTCCACTAGAGAGCAGCATTCGCAATGTAGCCTATGCGCTGCTTTCCGGAGCCGATGGCTGGATGTTTGATGGAGAAGATGCCCTGGGACAAACCCATACCATGTCGCTGGACAATCAGCGGAATTTAAAGCTGGCCATTAGTAAAGACCCTCTGTTCCTGAAAGTTGCCCAACAGGTAGCCACAGAAATGAACCGCTGGGCACAGAGTTTCTTCGGCAAGGACATTGTTACGGATTGGGAAGAGCAGCTCAATTTCACCACCAAAATATTCCGCGCCCGCGGCCTGCACCTGGATGACCGCCACATCAGGGATGTTGAAGGTAATGCACTGGCAGCTTCTATTGCAGACCTGACTCTATACGTAGTAAATAATCATCCGGCACTGCAAAAAGCAGACTCTTCCATAGTGTTGTACTTACCCAAAATCCAGACTGCCGAAGAAGCAGCCGTATGGAATGCGATGATGGATGCGCTGGAAGAGCATATCGGTCTTGAGCAGGGAACTATCAAAGTGTATGTGCTGGTGGAGCAATTGGAAGCCACTTATCAGCTCATGGAAATCCGGGCGGCCCTGGGAAAGCATTTTGTAGGATACAATACTGGCCGCTGGGATTATATCAACAGTGTGGCCGATGCCATGGCCTGGGACCCAAGCTTCATCAATCCTGACATTGAAGCCATTGGTATGACTTACGGATATATGCGCAATTACGAAGATCGGGTACGCCGGGCTGTCAATACGCCTGATCTCAATGGAAATTTTGCTTTATGGCAGGGAGGCATGGAGCCAAATATCCCAGTAGGATCGGAAGAAGGCGTTTCGGCCAGCATGAAAAAAGCGCTGGCCGGTGCCGAACGCGAACAGCGGGAAGGTGCCAGTGGCAAATGGGTAGCCCACTGGAAAATGGTGCACATCATCAGACCGGTATGGGAAAAAGTGGGAGAGGCAAATCAGTTAGGCAGAAAGTTTTCTCCTCTTACCTACAACCAGCAGGCAGCAGATGGTCTGATCTTACTGGAACCCGCCCCAACCACCATTCGGGGAGCACGCAACCTGATCAGCGTGGCTTTGCAATACGGCAATGCCTTCGGACAGGGAATGCAGGCAGCAGCACTGAAGCCCGCAGATTTTTTTGGCAATGATGATGTATTGTACCTGATGGAAGATATGGCTACCGGTGAAATCAGGGTAAGCATCCTATGGGAGTGGATTCATAAAGGAGCAAAACTTACTGAAGTTGATTCTGAGACTGGCACTAAAGCAGGAGATGTATTCAGCAAATACTTATTTGAGAAGCTGCTGGAAGAAGAATATCAAAAACTGCTGAAAGCCAGAGATAAAGATGTGTACGACTCTTCTAAAACGACTACCCTGCCCATTTCAAGAGAAATTGTGGAAGTGTATACGCTCAGCGAAGTAAAATTACCCTGGTTCATTGACCTGCTGAATATCAATCTCAACAACCAGAATCTGGATGTAGCCAAGCAGAGAATCAGGCAGTACAAGGAGGCCTTTGAAAAAGATGGTACCCGTATTACGGAAAACCTTGACTTTATGCTGCCTGAGAAGTAGCGAATCAGTATATTCAAAAGGCATTGAGCGTTTTGATAGCGGATCATTGCGAACAACCTAAACTAATTACTCTATGGATGGCAAACAAGCGGTGTTGTCACAGTTAAAAGCGTGCATCAAAGGAGACATTCTGGAAGATGAATATTCCTTAGGCATGTACGCTACCGATGCCAGTATTTATCAGATCAAGCCCCTGCTCATCATCTTACCCAAAAATGAAAACGATGTAAAAAAAGCGGTAGAAATTGCGGCAAAACATAAAATGAAGCTTTTGCCCAGAGGAGGTGGAACCAGCCTGGCCGGACAAACAGTAGCTGATGCGCTGGTGCTGGATTTCTCCAAGTACATGAACAAAATTCTGGAGATCAATACCGAAGAAAAATGGGTTAGGGTGCAGCCGGGCATGGTCAGAGATGAGCTTAATGAGGTGCTGTTAGCTTACAACTTACACTTCGCGCCCGATCCGGCTACTTCCAGCCGGGCTAACGTTGGGGGAATGGTAGGCAACAATTCTTCCGGCACCAAAAGTATTCTCTTTGGCAAAACGGTGGACCACGTACTTGCGGCCAGAGTCTTGCTCGCCGATGACACCGAACTGTACCTGCACGAACTAAGTCCTGAAGCTTATGCGGAGAAAGCTCAGCAAAACGACAGGGAAGGGCAAATTTATCGTGGCTTTCAGGAAACCATTCAACAGCAGGAGGCTGAAATCAAAGCACGTTTTCCCAAAGTAATGCGCCGGGTTGGTGGCTACAACTTGGATGAATTTGTATACACTGACCGTTGGAATCTTGCCAAACTCATTACCGGTAGCGAAGGCACGCTGGCAATCTCTCTGGAACTTAAACTCAATCTGGAGCCTCTGCCCAAATACAAATCGGTGGCCGTAGTGCATTTTTCTGAACTGGCAGAAGCCATACAGGCGGTGCAGCCTATGCTTCCCTTCCAGCCTTCGGCCATTGAGATTTTAGATGAAACTGTGCTGAAGCTGAGCAAGGAAAACCTCATGACCCAACAACACTGCCATTTCATTGAAAAAGAGCCTGCCGCTATCCTGATCGTAGAATTCTTCGGAGAAACCCTTGAAGATGTGATGCAGCGTCCTCAGGCGATGATTGAAGTGTTGAAAAGCAAGAAAATTGGCTACGCCTATCCGCTTTTTCCGGAAGGAAAAGAGTATGATGATGTGTGGATTGTACGAAAAAAGGGTCTGGGGCTGATGCTGGGCATCAAAGGAGAAAAAAAGCCTCTGCCCTTTATTGAAGATGCCGGGATACCGGTAGCAGTACTGCCCGAATACATTGACAAGGTGCTGAAGATTTGTGAAAAACATCATACCAAAGTGGCCATGTATGCGCATGCCAGCGTGGGTGTTATTCATGTCAGGCCTATCCTGGATCTGAGGCAGGAGCAGGATATAGAAAACCTGAAAAACATTGCCAACGAAACCTTTGAACTGGTGGTCAGCTACGGCGGCTCCTGGAGCGGAGAGCATGGGGATGGGTTGGTAAGAAGCGCCTTCAATGAGCGCTTTTTTGGTGCGCAACTTTATCAGGCATTCCGGGATATCAAGAAACTATTTGATCCGGAAAATGTGATGAATCCCGGTAAGATCGTGGAGGCCCAGACCATAGAACACAATCTTCGTTATGGCACAAAATACGCTGATCAACCCGTAAAAACTGAATTTCAGTATCGTTTTGAAAACAGCTTCAGAGAAGCGGTGCATATGTGTACGGGTGTAGGGGAATGCCGGAAAATGCTGGGAGGCACCATGTGCCCCAGTTTTAAAGCCACCCGTGATGAAGAACACTCCACCCGGGGCAGGGCCAACGCCATGCGCCTGGCGATGTCCGGCCAACTGGATCAGGAGGGGCTGAGTAGTAAACGTCTGCATCAGGTGCTGGATTTGTGCCTGTCCTGCAAAGCCTGTAAATCAGAATGCCCCTCCAATGTGGATATGGCAAAGATGAAAAGCGATGTAACCCAAATCTACTACGATGAACATGGCATCACTTTACGCGACCGCCTGATCAGGGATTCTTCCAAAGCAGCAGCGCTTCTGTCAGGTACGCTCTCCCAGGGTGTAAATGCGATCCAGCAATCGGCTGTGTTCAGGTCTGCTATGCAAAGTCTGGCGGGTTTTGACAAGCGGAGAACGCTGCCCAAATACGCCAAAAAACCTTTTTATCAATGGTTTGAAAATAACAATCATAAGTACAAGAGCAGTAAAAAAGTCGTTCTCTTTGCTGATACTTACCTGAATTTTCATGAACCGCAGATCGGGATTTCTGCCCTGGAATTGCTCAATTCCTGCGGCTATGAGGTGATACTCGCCAATGTCGGTTGCTGCCAGCGCCCCAAAATCTCCCACGGCTTTTTAAGAGACGCCAAAAAGGAAGGGGCCAAAACTATTGAAAAGCTGAAACCTTATCTGGATCAGGGTTTGACCATCGTGGTATGTGAACCCAGTTGCGCCTCCGCCCTCAACGATGACCTGCCCGACCTGCTGGAAGATGAAGTCCTGGCCAAGCAACTCAAAGCTCAGGTGATGATGATTGATGTATTTCTGGCCAAAGAAATGGGCTCAGGAAACTTAAAAACAAGTTTTGAAGCGGTAGCCGGTGATATGCTCATTCACGGGCACTGTCATCAGAAAGCGCTTTACAGCACCAAAGCCATGAAATCCATCTGCGGGCATACGGGTCAAAAAGTGGGAGAAATCCCTTCCGGTTGTTGTGGTATGGCTGGTTCCTTCGGCTACGAAAAAGAGCATTATGATATCTCTGCCAAAATTGGGGAGAGCATTCTTTTTCCTGCGGTGAGGTCTATGGAGAAAGGCACTACGCTGGTAGCCAACGGATTTAGTTGTCGTCATCAGATTGAACATTTTACCGGCGTCAAGCCCAAGCATTGGGTTGAGGTGATCAGGGCTGTTTCTTCATCTGAAGAGGTAGAAAATTCAGGAAGTTAACCTCAGGCCTTCGTTAAAGACTAACCATATCCAGATCAGACTATGTCACTTTCTTTATTGTCCTTTCTTGCTCTTTTGCCCATCCTGGTGGTAGCCGTACTTTTGGTAGGTTTTCGCCTGTCTGCCAGGACCAGCATGCCGCTGGGTTTTGTGCTCACCGCAGTAGTAGCCTACCTGGCCTGGGATTTTCCCCTCACCAGCATTTTAGCCTCCACCATACAGGGTTTGTTCATCACCTTTGACATTCTTTACATCATCTTTGGTGCTATCCTGCTGCTTACCCTGCTCAACTATTCCGGAGCTATCCGGGTAATACGGCAGGGCTTTGCCGGTGTCAGCCAGGACCGGCGGGTACAGGTAGTCATCATCGTCTGGTTGTTTGGGTCATTTATTGAAGGGGCGGCAGGTTTTGGCACTCCAGCAGCGATCACCGCGCCTCTCCTGGTAGCCATGGGCTTTCCATCTATGGCTGCCGTGATGCTGGGTATGATGGTGCAAAGCACTCCGGTCACCTTTGGGGCAGTGGGTACACCCATACTGGTGGGGGTGAGAGGAGGATTAGAAGGGGCTTATGTAGAAGAACAACTGCAGGCAGCAAGCCTCAGCTTTTCGGATTACATACAGTTGGTCACGACCAACGCAGCGATATTGCATGCGATCACCGGTACGCTGATCCCTTTGTTTATGATCTGCATGATGACCCGCTTTTTCGGAGCAAAGAAAAGCTGGAAGGAAGGGCTTGCTTTATTTCCCTTCGCACTGTTTGGAGGCTTATCCTTCACGATTCCTTATGTGCTGACCGGAATTTTCTTGGGACCAGAGTTCCCTTCTTTACTGGGTTCACTGGTAGGGATGGCTATTGTAGTGACGGCTGCCAAAAGAGGCTTTCTGCTGCCCAAAGAAAGCTGGGACTTTCCCGAAAGAAAAAGCTGGCCTAAGTTATGGATGGGTACCCTGGATATCCAACTGGACGATGAAAAGGAGGATACTTCATTTTCGCTTATAAGAGCCTGGGCACCATATCTTTTTGCAGCCGGATTGCTGGTGTTGAGCCGCTTACCCCAGCTGCCTTTCAAAACCCTCCTGACCAGCGTAGCCATCAGTTATGAAGAAATCCTGGGCACAGGTATTTCCGCCAGCAGTACGCCTTTGTATCTGCCGGGAACCATCCTTTTGGTAGTAGGCTTGATTACGCTATTTCTGCACCACATGAAACTGCCTGACGTCAAAGCCGCTTTGTCAGAAAGTGGGCGAATGGTGCTGGGGGCGGGATTTGTTTTGATCTTTACTGTACCCATGGTGCGCATCTATATCAATTCCGGTATCAACCCATTGGATATTCCGGGTATGCCTATCGTGATGGCAGAATGGGTAGCCGCTCATGTAGGTCAGGTATACCCATTGTTTGCGCCATCCATCGGAGCTTTGGGAGCCTTCATTGCAGGAAGCAATACGGTGAGCAATCTCATGTTCAGTTTCTTCCAGTTTGGCGTGGCAGAAAGGTTGGCCATGCCTACCACCCTCATCGTCGCGCTGCAGGCGGTAGGGGCTGCGGCAGGAAATATGATTGCCATACACAATGTAGTAGCGGCCTCGGCCACCGTTGGTTATCTGGGCAAGGAAGGACTTATCCTTCGGAAAACCATTATTCCTACGCTTTACTATGTGATCGTGGTTGGACTTTTGGGACTGATTTTCTTAAGTTTTTTTGGAGGTAATCATCCGCTTTGACTGAGGGTTTAACTTTGCTTCCCTTGTCAGATGATACATGTCAGCACTTCTCTACCATGAGGCTTTAAAAATTGCATAAGAATGGCGGCCCGAAAGCCGCCTTCTATAGCTGATTTTTTAAGAAATTGCTACTTTATCGTTATTTTGAGCCACTGATCTGTAAATAGCTTCTACAACGCGGATGTCTTTTAAGCCTTCTTCGCCGGGCACCAGCATGGGTTTGTTGTTGAGTATCGCCAGGGCGTCATCGTCCATCTGCTTGGCCTGCTGCATATTGGGTAACTTTTCATTTAGCTTTTTGCCATCACTGGTTTCACCCTGTATGCCGCTATACGCCTGAAAAGGTTCTAACTTGTACCAGCCTTCACTGCAATTGACCATCAGGCTGTTCATGCTTTTGCCAAAGCTGGTGATACAGTCCGCAGTAACACCTCCGGGAAATTCCAGGTCAAACTCCATGGTTTCCTCCACTTCGTGGTAAATCTCAGGGCGGGTAGTGGAAGCACGGGCAGTGACGGCAATGGGTTCCATCTGGGTAGAATATCGGGCAGCATTCAGAGGATACACGCCCATATCGTACATCGCACCGCCTCCCATTTCTTTTTTCTGCTTCCAGTGGTCGGTTCTGCCTTCACGGTAACCGGCTGCGGCGCTTACGGTTTCTACTTTTCCGTAGGTTTTGTTTTTGGTAAACTGAATGATCTGCTGGGTATTAGGTTCGTGCTGCAGGCGGTAGCCGATGCTCAGCTTGGTTTTGTTTTTGTTGCAGGCGTCAATCATGCTCTGGCATTCTTCTACCGTCATCGCCATGGGTTTTTCGCACCAGACGTGCTTCCCAGCATTGGCTGCTTTAATGCTGTATTCGGCATGCATGGAAGGCGGCAACACGATGTAGATTACATCTATATCGGGATTGTTGGCTACCTCATCCATCGTTTCGTAATTGTAGATATTCTTGTCGGGAATGTTGTACTGGGCTTTCCATCGCTCTGCTTTGGCCGGCGTTCCGGTCACAATACCTCTTAGTTCGCAATGCTCAGTCTGTTGCAATGCCGGAGCCAGTAGATCTGTACTGTAATAACCCAGCCCTACCAGAGCCACACCTAGTTTTCTGTTTTGGTTGGGAATGATAATGTTTGAAAAAGCGGAAGTGCTGAGTGCCAGCCCCGACATTCCTGCTAAACTTTGTCCTAAAAATTTCCTGCGGTTGATCATTGTGTATGTTGGTTATAGTATGTAGTCATTTTTTTTCTCGTAACGTCATCCGGCAACGGAGCGTATCCGGCCGCCATATTTTCTCTGACATGTGCTTCCTGCGTAGTAGCCGGAATGGTACAAGTCACATGCGGATTGGAAATAATATATTTTAAAAAGAAAGAAGCCCAATTGGGCATGTCCCAGCCCTTAGCCCAGGGAGGCAAAGGTACGCCCTCAACAGTACGAAAGAGCGCTTTGGTTTCAAAAGGCTGGTTGATAATTACTGCTACTCCTTTATCTGCGGCCAGAGGCAGTAACTCATCTTCGGCAGCGGTGCCCCGTACAGAAAGATTGATCTGTATAAAATCCAGAGGTTCAGCACGTATCAGTTCAGCCAGATCATCATGAGCGGAGTCCACATAATGGGTAACGCCCACATATTTGAGCTTGCCTTTTTCTTTCAGATCTCTTAAGGTACGGATATGTGTCCTGAAATCACGGATATTGTGTACCTGTTCCAAAGCCGGCCATTTGTGGAATAGATTGACTGACTCGTCAATTTGAGATTTTCCTGCCTGTTCTCCATTGGTCCAGACCTTAGTAGCTACCCAGAGCTTATCCTTCACGCCCAACTCTTCTGCCAGTTCGCCAATGACCTTTTGAGAACGGCCATACATGGGTGAACTGTCAATTACGCCTCCACCCAGTTTAGTAAAAGTTCTTAAAACCTCCCGCATGGGGGCTAATTCACTTTCCGAGCTGCCTACATCAAAAGTGAGCCAGGAGCCCATACCAATGGCCGGGATACGTTCGCCAGTAGAAGGAATCGTACGAAAAATGCGCTCTTTCTCTTCAATAGTAGTCAGACTCGGCATTAGGCACAGCCCTGCCAGCGAAAGCGAGGAGGTTCGCAAAAAATCTTTACGCGAAAGGCCTGGGCCTGCATTTTCCATCTCTTTAAGGTTGTGTATATCAACTGATTACTTCCTCTAATATAAAAAAATTATCAGTAGATACTTTTCACCCTAAATTAAGCCACAACTTATTACAAACGGGTATTGACGATGGAATTATAGATAGAGCCGAAGGTGTAGGCTACGCCCACGCTAAAACCCAATTCGTAGTCGGTAGAAAGCGCACGACGCTCTAATAAGATTTCCTCCAGGCTGGCATCGCCTTTGGGTAAAAACAACTGATCGCGAATAATGGCACCTTCCATTTCCAAACGTAAGAACAAACCTTTAAACACCCTGAGCGCAATCCCTGCTTCAAGTTCTGCACGGTTTTTACGCCAGTCATGAAAGTAATTAGCCCCTTCCAGTTCGGCTTCTATTCTGCCCCAGGGCTGGCGGGTATCATAGATAATCCGCAGTGAATGTAAATAGCGTTGCTCTGAATTTTTATTATAAATCGTTTCGTCAGCATAATTAAAAAACTGCGGACCCACCATATAAGCGAAGGTAAACTCTCGTGTGGCCGACATCTGGTAAGGAAAGAGGTTATACTCTACCGCTGCCTGCCAGCGGGTACCGAAGGTAACATTGTTATACGTACTGCTGCTCATTTGCCCAAATATTCCTGCTGACCAATGGTTATTCAGGCTTTTCACAATTGACGCTTCTCCTTCTGACTCTTTCAGATAAGATATTAAAGTTTCACTCTGCCGCTTTACTTTTCTTTCTTCGTAAGCAATATTATACTCACTGCGTATTCGCCACTCCTCAGTAGTTCTTTCTATATCAATTTCTCCTTCTAGTTCATACTCTGCCTGGTTAGATTCCTGTGCAAAATCTACTTCTCCTCCAATCTCAAATACCCAGAAGTTCCAGGGATCAGTGATTAACTTTTCATCTACAGCCTCCTGCCTGTCTTTCATCTCAAGCTTTAGCTCATAAGTGCTGTAATCAAATACATAGGGTGTGAGGCCAGCGTTGATATGATGCAGAAGCTGTTCATTTTTCTCCAGTTCAGTTTGAGTAGGCAGGGCATCTACCCGGATGCTTACTTTTGATTTGAGATCATCATCCAGGCTCAGAAAATTCAGCTCATAAGAAGAGCCTCCTCCTCCTGATGAAATCCGGGTGATGAATACATGAATATCAGCGACCTTACGATCCCGCACAAAGTTGACAAAATCAATCCGTTGACGAATAAAATCCTCGGGACAGTCATCACAATCTAAAAAGACATTCAGCCTCTCTTGAGCATAAACACCATTCACATAAATCAGCATAAGCAGAAAGCATATTAACTTTTTCATGTTACAATGCTAAATATTATGTGAACAACATTGGGATAAGGGGAGGTTAAAGGGTGCTAAACAAGCGTTAAATAGGTTAATGGAATGTTAAAAACTTGCAATCAGAGGATGTTATTGCTAAATCGACATAGATGATATCCCTTAGAGAAAAATGGATTAGCCTGGCTCAGCATCATCACCAGGCTTTGACCTGGCTGGTGAGTCTTTCGCTGATTGGTCTGTTGATGATACAGGCTTACTGGATCAATGTGGAGGTGCGGCTACAGGAGCGTAAATTGCAAGATACCATGCAGGATGTGCTGCTGGATATGCATCATCAGATTGAAGACAGCCAGTCTACCAGTGAAGACCTGATTGAGATTTTTACGGCTTATCAGCAGCAAGAGCCTCTTCCTCAAACGCTCGTGGACCGCAGCCGGGAACGGGTGCAGCATATGATGGACAGTGTGCTTCAGGCATTTCATCTTTCTTCTCTGCGCTACGACTTTGCCTTCTACCACACGGTTAAAGAAGACCTGATCATCAGTTCTTCAGCAGAAGCCAAGGAGCTTTCAGATTTTCAAAAATACTCTGAAAGGGCGGGCTATCGTGTGAGAAATGCCCTGGGTGAAGGGCAGTACCGCTTTGGTATATTCTTTCATAATGAATTCTGGTTTCTGATTCAACAGACTTTATGGCTGCTGGTGCTGTCATTTCTCTTTCTGCTCCTGCTCATGGGTAGCTTCATGAGTACCTTGTTTGCATTGGGCAGGCAAAAAAGAGTATCACAGATGAAAAACGATTTTATCAACAATCTGGCTCATGAGCTGAAAACTCCGGTATTTGCTTCTTCGGTGATTTTCAAGATTATACAGAAGCATCAGCAGACTGGTCATTACCAAAAGCTGGCTGAGCCTTTAAATTTATTAGAAAGAGAAAACCAACTGCTAAAGCAAAAAATAGAGCACGTACTGGATTTCGCTTCTTTTGAAGAGGGTAAGCTTCCCATACAGTTTGAAAAAACTGACTTACACGAGCTGATTCGCCAAAGCCTGCCGGTATATGCTTATCAGGTAAAAAGCAGAGGAGGAGAAATAAATTGTGCGCTAAATGCTCCATCAGCTTTTGTGTACGCTGACCCTCGCCATCTGCTCAACTTACTGCAAAACATTCTGGATAATGCGTTGAAATACAGCCCTGATACTCCTCAGATTTTCATAAAAACACAGCTTGCCGGAGAGCAAATAAAATTAAGTATAGAAGACAAAGGCATAGGCATCAGCGAAGCTGACCAGCAGCATATCTTTGATAAATTCTATCGGGTGACGCAGGGAGATGCACATGATATCAAAGGCTTCGGGCTGGGCCTGAGCTATGTGAAGCTCATAACTGAGCTGCATGGAGGCTTAATACAGCTCAAAAGCAAGAAGGGTGTAGGCACTACTTTTATGTTTACTTTTCCTCTGTACCACCCTCAACCGCAAGTGCATGCCTACAAAGCCTAATATTCTTTTGGTAGAAGATAATCCTACCCTGGGTTATGCTTTGCGAGAGTACCTGCAAATGCAGGAGTTAGAAGTTACGCTCTGTGAGGATGGCATGGTCGCTCAGAAAATATTTCAGCAGCAGGCTTTTGACCTCTGCATCATAGATGTGATGCTCCCCAAGCAGGATGGTTTTGCCCTGGCCAGACATATCAAATCTACTCAGCCTGATATGCCAGTCATTTTTCTTACCGCCAAATCTATGAAGGTGGATAAGCTCAAAGGTTTCCAAATCGGTGCTGACGACTATATTATAAAGCCGGTTGACGAAGAAGAACTGGTAGCCAGAATACGCGCGGTACTCCGGAGGTCCGATCCCAAAATACCTGTGAATGAGGTAGATCAGTTGGGCATCTATCGCATCCACTGGCAAAGCCGGAGTCTGGTATGGGGAAATCAGAAAGCCCAGCTCACCGAAAAAGAGATGAAACTGCTGAGGTTACTATTTGAGAAAAAAAACAGCCTGCTGGATAGAAGCATCACGCTCAAAAAGCTTTGGGGAAAAAGTGATTATTTCAACCGCCGCAGCATGGACGTCCATATTGCTCGCCTACGCAAGTACCTGCGTCATGATCCTAAGCTGCAAATCATCAATGTACATGGCAAGGGATTTATCCTGGAAGAAAACGGCTAAACCCTTTCCCACAAATTTTTTATGAATGAACTTAGCCGCTTTCTCTATAGTTTTTAGTCAGTAACTTGTTCAATCGGACGAAATGCATCAAGTAAAATCTTTTCTGAACAGAGGATAATGCTTAGATTGAACGCATTGAATTTTGAAAAATACATTTCGCAGCCCTAGAATAACGCTATACGACCTATGAATACTGAGGGAATGAACTTCATGAAATTATCTGCTCTGCTTGCAGTTTTATTTTTTACTGCTGCCTGTAGCAGCGATTCTCAAACTACTACTACAGAAAAACAAACCAAAACGACTTCCAATACATCCTCTTCATCTGATCATAGTCAGCCTATACCCGGTGAGCAACCCGAAGGCATGGTGTGGATACCGGGAGGTAAATTTACGATGGGCAGTGAAGACGAAACCGCCACCCGTGTTGAAGGTCCTGAGTACCTGGTAGAGGTTTCCGGCTTCTGGATGGATACGCATGAAGTGACCAATGCCGAGTTCAGAGAATTTGTAGAAGCAACTGGCTATAAAACCATAGCTGAACGTCCGGTAGACTGGGAAGAGCTGAAGAAGCAACTTCCTCCCGGAACTCCTCGTCCTCCTGAAGAAGCTTTGCAGCCTGGCTCGCTGATTTTTGCTCCCCCTCATCAGGCCGTACCTCTGGATGATTACTCCCGCTGGTGGGCCTGGCAGACAGGTGCCGACTGGCAGCATCCGAGTGGGCCAGGCAGTACCATTGAAGGTAAAGACAATTATCCGGTAGTACATATTGCTTATGAAGACGCCCAGGCTTACGCTGAGTGGGCGGGTAAACGCCTTCCAACCGAAGCAGAATGGGAATATGCCGCCCGGGGCGGAAAGGGTAGCGAAGCTTTCGCCTGGGGTGATGAACTGATGCCCGATGGCAAATACCTGGCTAACTTTTTTCAGGGGAATTTTCCTTACAATAATAACGGACAGGATGGCTTTACCGGAGCGGCCCCCATTAAGAGCTTCAAACCTAATGGCTATGGCCTGTACGATATGATTGGTAATGTATGGGAGTGGAGTTCCGACTGGTACCGCCCCGATACGCATGCCCGTAACCAACTGGCAGGTATGGCAGCCTGTAAAGACCCGACTGGCCCGGAGTCCAGTTATGACCCTACTGAGCCTTATGCCGAAAAGAGAGTGATCAAAGGAGGTTCTTTTTTGTGTAGTGAGCAGTATTGCAGTAACTATCGTCCCAGTGCCCGTATGGCTACTTCCATTGATTCAGGGCAGGAGCACTTGGGCTTTCGCTGTGTCAAAGATGCCAATGCGCAGATGTAGAAGCTTGAGTTGAGGGGCAAAGAAAAAAAGCTTGGTATAAATATGTAGCTTTTGGATGCTGTAAACATATATTTCTTATTTTAGATAAGGTCAGGTAAACAGTCTGTGAACCTAAATTATTATGAAAGCAATCAACCTTAAGCTGGCACTCCTTTGCACCGCTTTTATACTGCTCCACCACACCTCAGTTTTGGCCCAGAATGATGAGAAAATGCGGCCGGGTATGATTTATGAAGCAGGCGATAAACTGTATTCTCCTACATACGGCATTCGTGGTGAAGTGCCTTTGGGCTGGCACGGCGCTCTTCCTCGTGATACCGAGCTTTTTTTACTGGTTCCTACTCATGTTACTACTGATGTAGAAATATATACTTTTGCGATAGAAGATAACTTAACTGCTATCAAACAAAGGTGGGAACGGCCTATTGAGATTTCCTCCGGTATTCTTTCTCAGCCTCAGGGTGCCCCGAAGCAAGAAGAAAATATGCTCATTCAGAATTTTAGTTTTAGTAATCGCCCTGATTATCAAGCCGTAGGCTACGCCAAATGTGGAGCGTTTGGACAATGTGCTATTTCCTTTTTAGTGGGTAATCTTAAGCAGATGCCCAAAGCCGGGCAGTCGCAGGAAGAATTTATGCAGTCATTGGTTTTTGAAAAACCTGATCCCAGCGCTGCCCGGGAACCTTTTGACTGGCAAGCCTTTCTACCTGATAAGCATATTTTTACCTATTATCATGCGCAGAGCGATCCTCATAAAAGTAACCTTTACCTCTGTCCGGATGGCAGCTTCTCCTCAGATATTTCTCGCAAAGGAGCCCTAGAAGCATGGAAGCAGTATGCCGGCAGACAGAAAGGAACTTATGAATTTGAACCGCTTGAAAACGGTACAGCTCAGCTTACCCTCAGGTTTAAGAAAGAGAAATTACCTCCATTACAGGTGAATTTGATGATGGAAGATAACAAGCTTTTCATGAATGAAGTACGTGTAATGGCTGTTGCAAATACCGATTGTAAATAATCTTTCTCTTAACTTATGAATCTCATATTTATACCCCCTTCTGTGACTTGAGGCCTAACGAGTCCTTTGAAAGCCCTTTTGAATACTATCCTGTCGTCTTAAACCTTTGAGCTTTCGTCTGATTTTAATGCAGACGCAATAAAAAATGACCACTCGGTCATATATCTGAAAAACTCTTCTTATATTTGTGACCATACAGTCATATCACCAAGTTTATGCCAAAGGAAACCTTTCATAACCTTAAAGCAGAGAAGAAAAAGAAGCTGATAGATGGCTTTCTGAGGGAGTTTAGCATCAAATCCTATGATGAAGCATCACTTAGCTCAGTAGTTAAATCTTTGAGCATTGCTAAGGGAAGTGTCTATCAGTATTTTGAGCACAAGCTGGACCTCTTCCTTTTTCTGGTAGCAGAATGCGGTGCGGTAAAGCAAAAATATATTGGTCATCTGAAAAGAGAAGATTATCCGGATTTCTGGGCATACTTCAAAGCTTTGTATGAAGAAGGGGTGAAGTTTGATCTGGAGAATCCGCTGCAAAGTCATTTTCTGTACAGTCTGGCAAAAAATATCAACTCACCCTCTATCCAGGAGATCCATGAAAAGTTTCAGGAAAAAACCATAGCAGCCTTTACCGAGATGATCCGCTACGAAGTGGAACATGGATATTTTAGAGATGATCTTCCGCCGAACACAATGGCTTTCTTTCTGTACAAAACCAGCCTGAGCATCAATGATCATATGCAGCTTTTCTATGATGTAAATCCGGAGGAAAGCATTCAAAGACAAGTACCGGTATACGCAGATCAGAAAGAGCAACTGCTTATGAAAACTGTAGATGAATATATCTTTTTACTTCGCCAGGCATTAGCAAAATAATCACATGATTAAAGTAAATAACCTTTCATTTACCTATCCCGGCAGTACCAAGCCAATACTGAAAAAGCTGAATTTTGAGATCGGCCAGGGAGAAATCTTCGGTTTTCTGGGGCCTTCGGGAGCCGGGAAAAGCACTACGCAGAAAATTCTTTACAAAATACTGCATGGTTTTGAAGGAGAAGTGCTGATAGAAAACAAACCGCTCAACCACTGGGGTAAAGCGTATCTGGAGCGCATAGGCGTAGGTTTTGAGTTGCCTAACCATTATCTCAAACTCAGCGGAAAAGAAAACCTGGAATTGTTTGCTACCTTCTACAAAAAAGAAAAACTGCTGCCCATTCCTGATCTGTTTGCGATGGTAGATCTGGCAGACAGCATGGATAAAAAGGTAGAAGCCTACTCCAAAGGAATGAAGATGCGCCTCAATTTTATCCGTGCCATTATGCATAGTCCGGATATTCTTTTCTTTGACGAACCAACAGCAGGCCTGGACCCGGTCAATGCGCACAAGATCAAAGCGCACATTCTGAAACTGAGGCAGGAGGGCAAAACCATTTTCATTACTACCCACAATATGAATACCGCCGATGAACTCTGCGACCGGGTAGCTTTTATTGTGGACGGACAGTTACGGGTGACCGAAAAACCTTCCGTACTAAAGCATCAGCACGGTAAAAATGTGGTGAAAGTAGAGCTGAAAGATGCACGAACCGCTGAATTTCCTATGGAGCAGCTAGGAGATAATGAATCCTTTTTAAGCTTCATCAGGCAGGAAGAATTACTCAGAATCAATACCCTGGAAGCTACGCTGGAAGAAGTTTTTATTCAGGTTACCGGAAAAGCACTGAAGGCATGAAAGCACTGATACAACAGATGAAATGGCAGTTCATGATCATGACCCGCAACAATATTATATCTATCAGCATAGCGGTTACGGTGATCTACGCACTGATCTTCTTCGCCCTGAAAGGCTTAGACAATATGGACAAAGTACTGACTTTGCTGATCCTGAACGACCCGGCCATCATCGGTATGTTTTTTATCGGCCTGTCGGTAATTATGGAGAGGAATCAGCAGGTACTTTCGGCTTTGTTTGTAACACCTGTCAATCACCACATTTACCTGCTTTCTCGCATACTGACTTTATCCATTGTAGGTTGGCTATGTGCGGTGGGTATGGCTTTGGCAGCCGTAGGGACTTCTTTTCATTTTTTACACTTTTCTGTCGGGACTTTTGGTATTTGTATACTTGCCTGCCTGGCGGGTTTGTATCTGGTGTGCTATACTTCAGAGTTTATGCATTTTACGCTCCGCTCCATACCTCTGCTGCTGATCTTTGTCAACCTGCCCCTGCTCAATTATTTTGGGGTAACCGATATCTGGTTTTTCCGGCTCATGCCTTCTTACGGCAGTCTGAATCTTATTGCCAACTCCTATCAAAGCGATACAGCATGGTCTGAACTGATCTTCAGCTATGGGTCTGTCATAGGATGGTCAGCCCTGCTGTACTGGGGAGTGTACCGTGTTTTTATGTCCAAAGTCGTAAACGCCTGATCCCATGAACCAACTCATCAAAGTCTCCCTCAGTGATTTTAAGTTGATCTTCCGAGATGCTTCGCTCCGGGTATTTCTGTTTCTGCCCGGCCTGATTTATCTGCTGATCAATCTATTTCTGCCCTGGCTGGTCAGCCGTTTTGGAGCCGTAAGTGAGTATGTGCCCTATGTGCTGATTGTGGCGACCATTGAAACTACTCAAATGTTTGGTTTCATCTACAGTATGGTATTCATTGATGAAAAAGAAACGGAAGTAGCTAAGGTGTATGGCGTATTGCCGGTCTCTAAGGTTGGCTTCATCCTCTTCCGAATGATCATCCCTTGCCTGCTGACGGTGCTGCTTACCTGGATACTGCTGATCATACAGCCTTTTTATGGACTTTCATTATGGGCCAGTCTGCTATTTTCTATATTGGCGGGGGTGATTGTTCCGGTATATGCCCTGGGGATTTCCATACTGTCTAAAAACAAAATGGAAGGCATGGTGTGGATCAAGATATTCAACATTGCTGTAATACTTCCGGTGGTAGCCTTTTTTGTACCAAAGACATTTAGCTTTCTCTTTGGTGTGTTTCCTACCCACTGGGCTTTTCAGGGATTAAACCACCTGATAGAGGGCAGTGCTTTCCTCTGGCAGGCAGTGTCAGGTTTCATCTATTTTATAGTGCTGCTGGTGCTTACTGCGAGAAAGTTTTCCAAGGTACATTTTGCGTAGTGCCTATTGCATAGCGCCCATTGCATGGCGCCCATTGCATGGTGCCTATGAATAGGCTTAGTAAGGGCTTGCACATTGTGCGTTGTAGTAATTGACTACTTCAAAAGGAAGTTTAAAAAAGCCTGACTCCAACTTCTGCTGTAGTTCCGGACAATCAGAGAAATAGGAGCGCAGCACTTTCTTTTTCAAGCCAAAAATGCCCTGGGTTGCACGAACCATCATCTTTTCATCGGCACGCTTGAACAGGGGAAAGCTGGAAATATAATCGTCTGTTCCATCGATCCACTCATATTCGTACAGGCATAAGGGACCTTCCTTCAAAACTCTCAAAAATGTTTCTTCTCCTCCATAAGGCACAAGCTGGTAATAACTGTTCAAGAGGCTGAAGACCTGCGCTTCTTCCAGCCGATATTTTCGGTATACTTCATTGCCTACTTTATATTCAGCAATACGAGACATTGCATATTTCTTCCGTTTGCCCTCCGCATCCCAGTACCTGATTTTGTTTAAGAACTTTACACCTCCAAAAGTTTCCTTGAGTCGCTGTACCTGACCATGAAGGGTATCTCCACCAGAAAGAATCAGATATCCATCCTGCGCCAACTCCTGACAGTGAGCAGAGGAGATCAAAATCAGACTCAGAGTGAGCGTAATGAAGTACGGCATATCAGCGAAGTATAATATTGAAGTATAGACATGTCCGTTACAAACTTCAAATTTCATGCTGATCAGGTCAAATACGGTTAAGGGCAATGTGAGATTTTCAGCAAAGTTCCACCTTTTGGCGTAACGGAATTTGAGTGATCATTTCTGACCAAGCATTAGTACGCAAGTCATATCTCCTCATCCACCACAATCGCTATTTTTCCGATGGCTTTGCCTGACTCCAGTATGCGGTGCGCTTCTTTGAGATTTTCTACGGTAAGTCCGTTTAGGGTTTTGTTAAGAGTGGTTTTCAGAATCTCCTGATCAATCAGATCGGCCACAGAATTGAGGATATGGTGCTGCTCTATCATGTCTTCGGTCTGGAACATAGCACGGGTAAACATCAGCTCCCAGGAGAAGGAAACACTTTTGGAGCGGATGGCACGCATGTTCAGCTCATGCTTATTTTCCACGATAGAACAGATGCCTCCCTGCGGCTTGATCAGCTCAGCCATAGCATCCCAGTGCCCGTCGGTATCGGCGAAGTTCAGAATGTAATCTACGTTTTGGATACCAGTAGCGCGTACTGATTCCACAAGATTATGATGATTGGCAACCTCATCCGCACCCAATTGAAGACACCAGTCTTTGGTTTCATCCCGGGAGGCGGTAGCGATTACTTTTAACTTCGTCATCTGCTTCAGCATCTGTATAGCAATAGAACCCACACCACCGGCTCCACCAATGATCAGTATGGTCTTATCTTCGCCTTTTTGTCGCTGGATATGCAGACGATCAAAGATGGCTTCCCATGCGGTGAGAGAAGTAAGGGGTAAAGCCGCTGCTTCGGCATAATTCAGTGAACTGGGCTTTTTTCCTACGATACGTTCATCTACACACTGGTATTCGGCATTACTGCCCGAGCGGGTGATCACCCCTGCATAATACACCTCTTCACCTACTTCAAACAAGCTTACCTCATCGCCTACAGCTTCTACTACGCCTACGGCATCCCAGCCCAGTATCTTGGGTGGGTCCAGAGTCTTATCCACTGCACTGTTTTTCCGCACTTTGTAATCTACCGGATTTACAGCAATGGCTTTGACCTTTACCAGCAGGTCATGTGCTTCGGGACTGGGTTTGGGAGCGTCAAAGGAAATAAAGCTTTCTGCTTCTTCAATAGGTAAGGATGTTTTGATGCCAATGGCTTTCATAGTGCTGAGTTAAAAAATGTGAATCCAATCAAAATTAGTAAGTAGGAAAATTCTTAGATTGTTTGCCTTTTTCAGCAATTTTCTACGATGATCAATATTCAAATGTTGTTGTAAATAACTTCATGGCTGAGATGAAGTTTGGACGAGAGCTTTCTATTTAGTTTTCCAGATACTCCTTTACCTCAGCAAAACTAAACTCCAGGCTTTTACGGTCAGACAACTTCGCTTGTACCCATTCACTGGCTCTGACGATGGCTCCTTTGTGCCGAAAGTCCTCATGTTTATCCTCCATCAACTGGTAAAACTCTAATAACTCTTTGACCTGAACAGGATTGAGTGGACTTTGGTAACGGGAGGTATCCAATGGTAAGCTCACCGGCTCATTATTGAAAATGAAGTACAAGGAATCTGCCTGAAGGCCGTTTTCGTACTGGGCTAGAATATGTTTATTGATGAAGTGCTCAGGAGAAATGCTTAGGCTCCGAATTATATCTTCAGATGCATTACTGTAAACCCACATAAGATGATGACTTGGGGCAAGTGTAGTGTCTTTTACAGAAGAAACTTCAGCGCCTAACAATGTTCGGGATCTGGCAAAACTGGTAAAAGTATCTTTTTGGTAGTAAAAAGGATGCAGCAAACCCAGCAGAAATTGAGGCTTGGTGATGCTGTCGTTTCGGGATAAGCTTAAGTGTAAGCTATCTCTCAGCCAGGTCGTATCCAGCACAGTGTAAGCAGTATCTACACTTTTTCTCCAGCTTATGCTATCCTCCGGAGCAAACACTGTATCGATAGTGCTTTCCATCCATCTGCTCTTCTCCATCAGGTAGCTCAGTGCGGCATTGTATTCCATCATAAAGCTGAGACTATCCTCGTACCATAGATTTAAAGGGAGCGTATCCGGCTGCTGAAGGTTATTCCAGCGGATTTGTTCCAGTGCTTTGCGCTCCTGCGGGTCAAGGGTTTGGTCAAGGGCAATGCGATAGGCAGCAGCAGAATAGTAACCGAAGGGCGTATCCATGTCTTCAAAAGGCAGCTTTCTTAGCCTGCCGATGGTAGATTTCAGCAGGTTCTGCCTCACCTGTATCTTCTGTAGATTATTGCTACGGTTGAAACGGGTATCACGCAATGAATCAATCAACTGGAGTTCTTCTCTGATCAGTGAGTCAAGCAGTTGGGCTTCATAGTAGTTGACAAACTCATCCTGCGCCACTTCATCAGCTATCTGCACCAGCCTGTCGTTATGAAAATGTACTTTTTTAACTTCCTTACCGGTCAGCAGGGAAAAAAAGCTTTTCAGGGTCTCTTCTCCCTGCTTTTGCGCATTGGTGAGAATATTTGCCCGATGCGCGTATAGGGTAAGTTTATGGATACAATGTTCTTTTACCTTTTTGGCATCTTTAAAGTTGACTCTGCCATTATAGTCAATAATCTCAAAGCCGGGAATACCTTTTTCAGGAATGAACCAGGGATTAATATCAGCATTCAGAATCTTGGGCTCAAAGCCAAAGAAGTGTAGCTCTGAGGATTCTTCATGAAAGTAGAAAGACTGTTCGTCCAAAGTACCAAAGTCAAAGCCCGCCTTTACCCAGCCACGTCCTACCATAGACAGCTTTTTCTTTTGCTCTGTTCGGGGTAGTTCGGAGGTCAAACCCTCATCGTAGAAAGCAATGAAATTTTGATTGCTATCAAAACCTTCGGTCAGATACACCTGCAAGTTTTCCGGATCAGTATCTGAAGCTTGCGTTACCTCATTGTAGAGCATAAAAAGTACCTGCTCTTCATGTCGTTCTTTTACATCCCAGCTTTCCTTTTCGTCATTACCCATTTGCTCACGCCAGAGATATTCTACTACTTCTCCGTATAGATTGGTTTGCCGGAAATCAGGATTGTGGTGCTCAAGTTTATCCAGAATATTCTTCCGGTCTACATCTTGCTTGAAGATTCTGCCCCAGTTGAGGAAATTGAGTTGGGGGTACAGGTCTTTGTTCTCTTTGTACTCCTGTATCCTTTCATCTCGGGAAAGCTGCTGAAACCGATAGAGATTATACAAAGCCAACTTAAGATCGGCATACATCAGGTTAGCCCGCTGGTCTACTGAATCCCGCTTTATCAGACTGAGCCTGGATTCGTCAATAGAAGCAATCACTTCACCATAATACTCAGCCGTAACAAGTTGCCCGATCTCTCGTATCTCAGTCACCATATTGGTGGTGGTGCCTAGCTTCAGTCCTCCTCCAAAAATGCCAAAAGGATTCCATAGGAAAATCAACACCACCAACGCTATGATGAGGATAGCATCCAGCAGAAATCTCCAGTTATTGAATATCAGGCTAATCATCGCTTGTAGTATCTTCTTCTCCAGTAAGCAAATTCACTTGATCAATGAGCAGCTCATCACTCTCAAATGAGATGTAAATCTCTTCATAATCCAGCGCTTTGAGCAATTGTATCAGCAGGGTGCGGGTATGCTCCTGCGTGGTCTCTACGATGCCCATATACTCCAGATTGCTGCGAATGTCCAGTTCCGCCTGCCGAAAAAACTCCTCCTGATCTTCAATGCTGATAGTGTTCAAAAAGGCACGAGTGTCGGAGATCAGTGAGTCTTCCACGAAGCTGGAGGGAGGATAAGAAAAGTTGATTACTTTCACCGGAGGCAGTTGCAGGCTGATGCGCTTGCCTTCTATCACTATATCCTCCTGCTCAATCTTACTCAGGTCTATGCCCGATTTAATTTTAGCTTGCGAATAAGCAAGGAAACGCGCTTCACTCAGCTTGATAAACCAGGAAAGCTTGCGGGTTTTGGTACCGTGCACAATTTTATCTACCGTGAATTCCGTAGTTGCCAGGTCGCTGGCATTCTGAATTTTTCCCACCACCAACCCACGTTCATCCTGCTGACAAGCGGACAGGCAAAAGAGGCTAAAAAACAGCCCATAAGCTATATGGTAGCTTGTTCTCCGCATCAGGCATGGAATTTATAGTGGATCTCCTTAATCGTATTGAACAGGCAGCGGGCTATTCTTCTTTGTCCCTGTGTACTCAGCAGGAATTCTGCTTCCAGCCGGTTATCATAAAACAGGTTTTCTACCAGGAAGGCCGGACATCGGGTTTTTCTCAGCACATAGAAGGTCTTGGACTGCTCTTCCATCTCTTTGTCCTCATCACCATCGCTCATATCCTGCCTGAATCTGAATTCGGGAAAATCATGCTTGTACCACCTGGCGGCAATGCTGGCCAGGGTATCACTGGTAGTTTCGCCTACGCTGGTCCATACTTCAAAACCCCTGGCATGATTGCTATCACCTTCCAGTGCTTTGGTTGATGAGTTGCTGTGGATAGAGAGAAAATAGCAGTTAGGGTTCTTAGCAAACAGCGTATTGGCCTGGTCTACTCTCTCTTTCAAACTAACATCTTCTACTGTATTTACTGTCAGATCATGATAGGCGATGCCTGCTTCTTTCAGCATATCTATGAGTATTTCCCCGATTTTGCGGTTAATCACGCCCTCGTAAACCTGGGTACCATCGGAAAATTTATAACGCTTTCCAATGGAAGCAGGTGTAGTATACTTTCCGTTCTTAAGTCCTCCATGTCCGGCATCTATGATGGGAATGAAACCTCCTCTGCTAAGAGAGGTAGTGGTTGTGCCGTATTGGATTACGTACTTTTCGTAAGCAGCTTTTAGCCGTACATCATATTTATTCTCCTTGTAGCCTCGGCCATTGTAGCCATAGGCGAAAGTGGCCCAATCGTAGCTACCCTGATTATCTTCAGAAATATAATCTACCAGGCGTTTGCCCCGGGCGGTTTTGGTTTTGATAAATTCCAGAAAGTCCAGAAAATGGTAGTACTCCGAAACCTCCTGCTTCTTCTCAAAGTCAAACACATCTTCATAGAAGTAGGGATTACCTTCAGCTACTTTATCGGGTTGTATCCTGCCTCTGATGTAATGCTCCAGGTTCTCTCCCAATATCTGAAAAAGCCCCCAGGAAGCAGAATAGATAGCTGCCCGCTGGATATTTTTATCATCTTTACCATTAATTTCCTTAGCCTCTTTCAGCCGCTCATGTTCGCCAGTTCCCCCTTTATAATGCTTAGTTGTCCATTTTTCATAAATGATATTGGGATGCTCTGCCTCTAGCAGCTTAGGAGTTTTGCCTGCTTTCTCCAGCCAGTGCCAGAATTTATGTCCTTCAAACAGAATTTTAGGCTTGCCATCAGGAAGATGCCCCCTACCGGAAGATTCAACCTCAATAATTGCTTTCACCACCGGCATGGATAGCTTGATCTGCTCATCTTTTTCCAGGTGCAGCAGGGCTTTTTCTATTTCTTCATCACTAAGTACTCTACTGAAGAGGTTGTCCCTGATCTGTACAAACATGCCTTTGGGTTTCTCTTCATCCTTGACCGGTGCTTTTACCGACAAAGCTTCCCTCATCTTGCCTAGGAACGGGCGTTTCTCATCCTCCTCTCGCAGGGCAAAATCCTGCTCTTGTTCTACGAAATCTATGTCATCCTCATTCAGCTGATTGGTAAAAGGGCGGGGCTGTTGCTGCTCATCGGAGGAGCCTCCCTGAGAAGCAGGCGAAGCGGGGCGACTCCATCTTTTCTGCAGGTACTTCAATGACTTATCGCCGAAATAAAAGGCAATCATCATGAGGAAGGCGGTTTCAAAAAACTCAAACTGCTGCCGTACCAGCGCCAGTTCGTTAGCGGTATATTCACTGCCAAAACTTACGATGAGCAGAGAAAGCCCTCCGAAGAGAAGCGTAAAGGCAATCATCCCCCGCACCGTGCCGGGCGGTAAGCCAAAAGTCTGGCTGCGATAAGGGTTTTTGTCAGGCCCTTCCAATTCATCAGGGTTCACCGGATAACCCATTTTTGCCATTTCCCGGGCTTCAAAGATTTTGTCCCAGTCTTTATCGGTCAGTCCGTAATTGATGTTGTAATTGTAGACCGCCCACATAAAGTACCGCAGAAATACAGCGATCCAGATGATAGAAACTACTAAACCGACCGCCTGAAAGAGATTGCCATATTCAACATAGATAAACAGCCCCCCCAATATGCCGATGACCGTGAGAAGCAGCGTAAGGACGTTCGTCCCGGCAAAAAAGAATTTGTGATAAGGATTGCCACTCTCCGTTTTTCCTTTTACCTCAGTATTGAAATATTTGAAAACCGCGCTATAAATCAGGCTGAGGCCTACGACTACCACAATACCTACTGGCAGCAGAACATTGGAAGCCCCATCTTCACTCCCCCAGAAGATAAAAAGGACTACTGTCAGCACAATGACAGCAATAAAAATAATGTGCGTCCACATAAGGATTCTGGGGGAGGCTTTCATGTTGTTTGGAGTTTACTGCGCTCAAACCAGTCTTCATCCATTATGCTGATCTGCACCTCTTCGCCCGACTTAAGTAGCGCACTGATGGTTTTATAAAATCTTTCGTAAGCTTTTCTGGAGTAGGTAATCATTTTTGAAGTGCTGGCAGCATCAATACCATCGGCAATCAGCAGGCAGCCTTCGGTATCTTTATGGGTATTGCCCACGTGCAGATAGACATTTTTAAAGTCCGGTATATTTTTAACCTCCAGATGATACTCAAACCAGGGACGGCTTTTTTGGTACTGCTTGGTTAAGGGAGTGAGGTTTTTGTTAAAATCCAGAGGGTAAATGCCTTCGGGTACTCTTGTTTTTCCTGCTACCTTTTCTTTGCGAAAAGTATCTTCCAAGGTATAGGCAAAAAACTTCTTACGCAGGAACAACAAGCCTAGGGTAGACTCCCCATCATCCAGGTAACGCAGTACGGTTAAGGTGTTGGCAGAGAGAGAAGCATATCTACCTTCTTCAGCATTCAGTTGCTGCTCAAGTTGGGTAATTTTCTGCTGTAGCTGATCTATTTTAGGATGTATGCCGGTAGATATCTTACCGCTATCTGCAACAGAGGTACGAGTAGGTGTATTTGTTTTTTCTTCATCCTGACTGACAGGTTCACGACTAAATAACTCCTTTACGGATTGAAAACCTTTTTGAACTAAGGCGATGATATAACCAATAAAGCCTATAATCCACAGCCAAACCTCTTCCAGCAACTCAGGATTGGTGAGAAACAGCAAAATAGCGATCGTGAGAAGCGCTATAAACAATAAGGCCGCAAGGCGTGTCAAGGTGGATAGTTTAGGTTGATGGTCTATCCAAAGTTATCAAAATTAGCGGGATTTGAAAGCTTTCGTTAGGTATTATTTCCCATTCATAAATGCTTAGGCAGCAGGCTTAAAAGTCAGATTGTCGCAATGAAATTGCCGTAAGAAATTACCGTTACTTGATTTTAGATTTACATGTGCCCATTCCATTCCTGATAAAATTCATCAAGAAAAGCTTCCATGAATTGATGTCTATGCTCAGCCATCCGTTTTCCAGTGGGGGTATTCATCCTGTCTTTAAGCAGCAGCAGTTTTTCATAGAAATGATTGATGGTAGGCGCTTTGCTCTGCTTGTACTCTTCTCTCGTCATAGCAAAATTGGGCTTGATTTCAGGATTATAGATTTCCCTGTTCTTATATCCTCCGTAATTGAAGGCTCTTGCTATACCCATGGCCCCCATGGCATCCAGTCGGTCAGCATCCTGTATGACATCCAGTTCCGGGGACTTAAATTTCTGAGGATCATTACCCCCTTTGAAGGAAATATTGGCAATGATACTTTCAACCTGAGCAATCACCTGTTCTTCAACATGGAGAGTACTTAAGAACTCCCTTGCTTTGCGAGGCCCTACTTCTTCGTCACCATTATGAAATTTTGCATCCGCTATGTCATGCAGTAAGGCGCCCAGTTCAACAGTAAACATATCAACATCTTCGGTTTTGGCAATATGCTTTGATAAATTCCATACCCGGTAAATATGCCACCAGTCATGCCCTCCTTCAGCACCTGACAAAGTTTCCTGAACAAAAGATATGGTCTTCTTAATTACAGTTTCCTGGTCTACGAGCATTATTATTTTACAGAGTTAAAACAGAACTAACTGGTAGTACCCAGACGCTCAATTTAGGCTGAAGTAGTGACTGCTTTTTGTCTGCTTTGTTTTTTCTTCGCTTTTTTCTTCAGCTTATTGATCCAGATAATTACTCCGGTCACCGGAAGAGAAGTAGCAATAAGGCAGGCAATAAAATAGAGTATTTTTGTAAAAGTGCCGTACACATAACCCATATGCAAAGGCTTGATTGAAGCAGCGACTCTTTCATTAAATGGTTTCTCGGCAAAAATCTCACTAGCCAAAACTTCCCCACTATACTGGTCCAACTGCAATTTATCAGAGGCTGAAGGGGCAAAGAAACCTGTTTTGTTTTTGGAAATGGATACCGTACCTACTGAGTCTTTAGGGAGAGAAATCTGATAATCTCCTTCGTAAGGAAGCATTCCGTCGCTAATGTGCATAAGCTCTGCTACTGTTAATGGACTCGCATTCTGAGCAGGCAAAGTAGAGTTTAAGGGTCCTTCGCCACCTCCTCTTCGGCCAAACACCTGCGTCCCCAGCACCTCTCCCAAACCATCACGGTACCATTCAAAAGACCAGCAAAGGCCGGTAAGCGCCATCACAAGGAGAAGGATGGAAGAATAAAGACCCAAAGAATTGTGCAGATCATGATTGATACGCTTCCAGTTGGCGCTAAATTTTATTTTTAAGCCTTGTCTCCACGCACTTACTTTTTGCGGAACCCAGATTATCAGACCACTGAGAATCAGGAAAACAAAAATGAGGGTAGCAACTCCCACAATTGGGCGACCTATGGCACTATCCAGGAGTAACCAGCGGTGCATTCTGAACATAAACATAAAAAAACCTGAAGCTGGGCTGTCCGATGTGCCCAGCACTTCTGCGGAATAAGGATTCACAAAATAGGTGGTCCCTCTCCGCTCTTCTTCTGATTGTTTAATGCTTACTGCATAGGGGTTATCTTCCTCATGAGGAATGCTGATGGAAGAAATAATTCCTCCCGGTTGCTGCTGTAATTGTTCTATAATGGCTTCTGCCGTCATTGGCTCTGCGCCTTCCGGAACATCCACACTATATTTTTCCGGCTCAATAAGCATTTCTATCTCTTCCCGAAAGGTATAGATTGTACCACTTAGGCAAACTAAAAACAGGATAAGGCCACTGCCAACCCCCATCCAGAGGTGAATATCATTAAAAAGTTTTCTTGTGCGTTTCCAGCCAGAGGATTTCTTTGCTTTTGCCATAGTGACGCAGAGTATAGATTTTATTTAGACCAAAAATAAATAAGAAACCCTGTCTATTACAAGAGATTTTAGAAGAAATTTGAAAAGAAATGGTATTCTGTAAATACTACCCAACTCTCCTCTCTATTGAGAAAGAAGAACAACAAAGTTGAGGTGAGGAAAACGCATCAATACAGTCTATAAAAACTTTCAAACTATAGGTTTTTATATAATAATCCTAAATTTTCAATCCGCACAAAATGCTTCTTATTTAATGTGGCTAAAGTCAATCCATGAGCAACAGCAGTGGCTGCAATAAGTAAGTCAGCTATATCAATGAGTTTATTTTTCTTCTTTAGATTACGATAGATGTCAATAGCTGTTTCAGAGCAGTTTTCATCAAATGGAATAACCGTTAAGTTATCATACAACTCTTTCCAATAAGCGGAGTCCGACTCCTTATTTCCAATACCAATCTCATAATGGGTTATAGATGAGATAGCGAAATGCTCTTCCTGATCAAGTAGCTTAAAAAAGAAGGATTTGCGTTTGTCTTTTTTTCTGAAAAGATCAATTAGTACAGACGAATCTAATAAGATCATCCTAATCTGGAGCTGTTAATAGAATCTCTAGTTTCCTGAAAATCTTTAAGTTGCTGCTCAGTCCACGATGGTGCCTCTAATATCAATTGCTTAAGCTTTTCTTTAGAACTAAGCTTTTTAACTTTCAACTCATCTTGCAAAGTCTCAATTAATTCCGTCAACTTTTCTTCCGGAAGTTGTTGGATCAATTCAAGTATCTGATCATACTCAATGTTTACCTTAATCTCCATATTTGCTTTTTCCCAAATATACTGTTCTGCACTATAAAAGTTTATCACTGGCTAAACAGCCTAACAAAATTAAACATATAGGTAAGTTTATGAAAAGTTTCCTGCTTAAAATCACAAAAGAGGATAAACAAACTATCACCTAAAAGAAGCATTGATCTTATCCAAAGCCTGTTGACCGGGCATCAGGTCTTTTTCTCTCAGGGTATTGAGGGGTTGCTCCACCGTATCCAGTATCTTATGTAATTCTTTACTTTTAGGATCAATATAAAGTAATCCAGTGAGGATTTCTCCTTTTGCCTTGGCCTGTTGCAGACGATTAACCGCAGAATCACGGTCTGTAGGATTCCAGTGCGGACTGAGCTTACTGAGTTGAATCAGAGAGCCATCGTGCATCACCACAGAGGATGAAGTGCCTTCCTCATAATCCACCGTGATCTCCTCTTTTTCCGGCACAAAATCCAGCGCGGAAGTCGCCTCAATATGGTCTCTCACATAATCATAAGATTTGGTAGAGCCTTGGTTATTATTAAAAGTAACACAGGGGGAGAGTACATCCAGTAAGGCAAAGCCAGGATGCGACATGGCTGCTTTGATCAGTGGCACCAACTGTGTCTTATCCCCTGAGAAGCTACGGGCCACAAAGCTGGCACCTAATTCCAGCGATAAGCCCACCAGATCAATAGGTTCAAAGGGATTGACGGAACCTGCCTTACTTATTGAACCCATATCTGCGGTAGCGGAATCTTGCCCTTTGGTAAGTCCATAGCAGCCGTTGTTCATCACAATGTACACCATGTTCAGATTTCGGCGGAGCACATGACAGAATTGTCCCAAACCAATAGAAGCAGTATCTCCATCGCCCGACACACCCAGGTAGATCAGGTCACGGTTGGCAAGGTTAGCACCGGTTGCAATGGAGGGCATGCGCCCGTGCACTGAATTAAAACCATGTGAGTTGCCCAGAAAATAGGTAGGGGTTTTGGAAGAACATCCTATCCCTGATAGCTTAGCCAATTTATGAGGCTCTACGCCCATCTCATAGCAAGCCTGAATGATGGCTCCGCTGATGGAGTCATGGCCGCAGCCGGCACAGAGGGTAGAGATGGCTCCCTCATAGTCAGCTTTGCGAAAGCCGATTTTATTTTTGGGTAGTCCGGGATGACGAAAGGCGGGTTTTACGAAAGTCATAGGGTTTTGCTTTTGTGGTTGTTGGTACTGATCAGTGGAGCAGTAGCCGGGAGTTTTTCCATAATCTGCTGAATGATAGCATCCGCCGTTATAGGCATACCTCCATAGTTGAGTACCGGCAGCAGCTTCTTGGGGTTAATTTCCAACTCGTTGACCAGTAATGCACGAAACTGCTTATCACGATTTTGCTCAATTACAAATACTTCCTCATGAGAAGCGATAAAGTCTTCTACTGTACTATTAAAGGGCAATGCCTTGATACGCATGGCATCCAGCACAATACCTTTTTGCTTCAGTAAGTCCATTGCTTCCAGGGCAGCATAAGTAGAGGTACCAAAAAAGATAATTGCCCGCTCATTTTGATTGCTTTGCTGAAAAAGTTCGGGAGCAGGCACATAACTTTTAGCGGTTTCCCATTTTTTGCTGAGTCTATCTACAATGCGCTCATACACATCACTGTCTTCCGAATAGCGAGCGTACTCATCACGGGAAGTGCCTCGCGTGAAGAAGGAACCTTTGGTAGGATGGGTGCCGGGAATGGTGCGGTAGCAAATACCATCATCATCTACATCCAGATAACGGCCGTACTTTTCTATTTTCTCCAGATCATCCGCATTGAGGACTTTACCCAGATCATACTTACATTCATCATCCCATTTTAAGGGAGGCGACATATGGCTGTTCATCCCCAGGTCCAGATCTGACATCATAATGACGGGAGTTTGCAACTGATCGGCCAGATCAAAGGCAGCAGCCGACATCTCAAAACACTCTGCCGGAGTAGAAGGAAATAACAGCACATGTTTAGTATCACCATGCGAGGCATATGCGGATGACAGTATATCCGACTGCTGGGTACGGGTTGGCATGCCGGTAGAAGGGCCTCCCCGCTGTACATTGACTAATACCACCGGAATTTCCGCGAAATAAGCCAGGCCAATAAACTCACTCATCAGCGATACACCGGGGCCGCTGGTAGCGGTAAAAGCGCGGGCTCCATTCCAGGTAGCCCCAATCACCATGCCCATAGCCGCCAGTTCGTCTTCAGCCTGCACGATAGCATACATTTTCTGACCACTTTCAGGATCAACTCTCAGCTTTTTGGCATAGGTTTCAAAAGCTTTGACTACCGAAGTAGAAGGTGTGATAGGATACCATGCGGCTACGGTAGCTCCGGCATAGATTGCTCCCAAAGCCGTAGCCGTATTACCTTCTATCATGATGTGGTCTCCTACGTTATCGCGGCGTTCCAGCCGGATATCCAGTGGACAGTCGTAATGTGCTTTAGCATATTGATACCCCAGATCCAAAGCTTTATAGTTGGGAGGAATTAGCTTTTCTTTTTTGCTGAACTGTGCCCGTATGATATTCTGTATCACTTCCATCTCAATATCCAGTAGGGCAGCCAGTGCGCCTACATAGACGATATTCTTGAAAAGCTGCTGGTGCCGGGGATTTTCATAATGCTCCATGCACATCTGCATCATGGGAATACCAATATAGTGTACTCCTTCCCGGATAAAATCGTCGTGCAGCCTCTTGGTGCTGTCATAAACAAAATAGCCCCCTTCTTTAATGGAGGCTATATCTTTGGCATAGCTCTGGGGGTTTACACCCACCAGCAAATCCACACCATCCCTTCTTCCCAGATAGCCCTCTTCGCTGACGCGAACTTCATACCAGGTAGGCAGGCCCTGTATATTGGAAGGAAAAATATTTTTGGGAGAAACAGGTATGCCCATTCGGAAAATTGCTTTGGCAAACATTTCATTGGCACTTGCCGAACCTGTTCCATTTACATTGGCAAAACGAATTACCATATCGTTGACCGCACTCACTGTCATCATAACACCTTGGTAGCTTTGGTTACATTGTATAAATATTTTTGCATATCCCAGGCTGAAGTGGGGCAGCGCTCTGCACACAGGCCACAGTGCAGACAAACGTCTTCATCTTTGACCATCACCCTTTTGGTAGACAGTATATCAGAAACATACAGGTCCTGAGATTTATTTTCTGCGGGAGCATTCAGTCTGGAGCGCAGATCGTCTTCTTCACCATTTTCAGTAAAAGTGATGCAGGTTGTCGGGCAGATGTCTACACAGGCATCACACTCAATACAGGCATCCTCAGTAAATACCGTTTGTACATCACAGTTGAGGCAGCGCTGCGCTTCCTTATAGCCGGTAGGCTCGTCAAATCCCAGTTCCACCTCAATCTTACGGTTGGTCAGCGTAATGGTCTTCTGCGCATGGGGCACCGGATAACGTTTGTCAATGACTACCGGGCTGTCATAACTCCATTCATGAATGCCCATCTTTTGCCGGATCAGGTTGGTCATGGGTGCGGGGCGATCCATCACATCTTTTTCCTGGCAGAACTGATGCATAGAAATCGCTGCCTGATGGCCGTGCGCAGCAGCAGTAATGATATTCTCCGGGCCAAAAGCAGCATCACCGCCAAAAAACACTTTGGGCAAAGTAGACTGGAAAGTAATTTTATCCAGCACCGGAATATCCCATTTACCAAATTCAATACCCAGGTCTCTTTCTATCCAGGGGAAAGCATTATCCTGACCAATAGCAATGATGACATCATCGGCTTCAATAAATTCATCCGGCTCTCCGGTGGGTATCAGTTTGCGCTTTCCACTCTCGTCATATTCAGCTCTTACCTTGCTGAAGATTACACCTTTAAGCTTACCATTTTCTACCACAAATTCTTTGGGAGGCATGTTGTTGAGGATAGGAATATCTTCTGACTGTGCATCAGAAATCTCCCAGGGAGAAGCTTTCATCTCATTGAAGGGGCTACGCACTACCACCTTTACATCATCTCCTCCTAATCGGCGTGATGTCCGGCAGCAGTCCATCGCGGTATTACCACCACCCAGCACAATGACCTTTTTCCCGATCTTATCCACATGACCAAAAGCGACACTGGCCAGAAATTCTATGCCGATGTGAATGTTTTTGGCTGCTTCTTCGCTACCGGGCAGCTTAAGCTCTCTGCCTTTGGGCGCACCCGTACCCACAAACACTGCGTCATAGTCCTTTTCCAGTATTTCTTTCATGCTGGATACATAGTGGTTGAAGTGGGTATGTATGCCCATATCAATGATGTAGTTGACCTCTTCATCCAGCACCTCTTCGGGCAGACGGAAGGCAGGAATCTGGGTACGCATCATGCCACCGCCTTTGTGCCATTCGTCGTAAAGATGAATTTCATAACCGAGGGGTGCCAGATCTCTTGCCACCGTAAGGGAAGCAGGACCACCGCCAATCAGGGCGATTTTTTTGCCGTTTTTCTGCTCCGGAGCTTTGGGCATCCGGTGTTTAACCTCTCCTTTATTGTCAGCGGCTACCCGCTTAAGGCGGCAAATGGCTACCGGCTCTTCCTCTTCTGCCAACCGTCCCCGGCGGCAGGCAGGCTCACAGGGGCGATCGCAGGTACGGCCCAGTATGCCGGGAAACACATTGGACTCCCAGTTGACCATATAGGCATCGGTATAGCGCTCAGCAGCAATAAGACGAATGTACTCGGGAACGGGAGTGTGAGCCGGACAGGCATATTGACAATCCACTACCTTGTGGAAGTACTCGGGGTTGCTAGTATCGGTAGGTTTCAAATCGTTGTATTTTTATTCAACAAAGCCAAAATCAGATTAGTGATTAAAAAATACTAAAGAAACTTACAAAATATAAGTAATCTTTGCGAAAATTAAGAAATAACAAAGTTCAAAAAATAAATATGTTAATGGAACCGGGATTTTGGATGCTTATGCGAGGGCTGAGCTGAAGCTGTATATTTGTAAAAGAAAGGTCTGAAAAAGAAAATGCAACTATCCATCACCTGACGGTTAGTTGCATTACTGTTGTCGAATGAAGTTTCCTCCAATTCGGCTATGCTGATTTGTTCTCAAATTAAGTATTTCTATTGCTTGAAAAAAGTATTACTGTCAATTAAATACTCCTTTTACACATTTTCTTTAAAGCTTCATATGGTTTTGGAGAATTGTTATAATGAGCAAAGATCAGGGAGAATGGGCGTGGGAAATAAATGCTGCATAAGTAAGTCCTGCTATTTCTGTATTACTTTGCTTTATCCTTAGTTTTTGAAAATTCATTCGTAGGAGTCGGACTATTCTTTTATCTTTGCGGCACGGTTCCGTAGTAGAATGGATACTACGTGGGTCTCCGGAACCCAAGATGCAGGTTCGATTCCTGCCGGAGCCACCCCTAAAACCCCCATACGCTGTTTAAACGCAGATTTGGGGGTTTTTTCTAACACATTAATACACCATTAATACACGGCCTTTATGAAATTGACACTATCTGACACAAAACCCACCTACATTTATGTGTTAAAAAATCCTTTTTCTAACAGGATATTTTATTTAGGAAAGACTATTACACTAGAAAGAAGGTTAACAAATCATATAATAGATGCACGTATGGATAGATATTCTACTCCTGCTATGCGTCAATATATTAGAGATATTTTAGCGAAAGGTAGTAAACCGATTTTTGAAGTTATATATGTTGTCAAGCCTGATCAAAAATGGTGGGATGTAGAAAGAGATTTCATTAAGGAGTACAGGAAGAAATATGAATTATTTAATGTTTGCGATGGTGGATTCTCTGGTGCGCAAGGTAATCACCTAACTGAAGAAGGGAAGAAGAAACTACAAGAATTATTCTCTAAACCAGTCCTATGTTATGATGCTAAAACAGGTGAATTAATACAGGAATATATTTCTGCAAGAGAAGCAGCACGACAATTAAATCTTTTTTCAAATCAAGTAACTCAAGTATGTAAAGGTAAATTTGCTCATACCGGAGGCTACATTTTCAGATACAAAAAGAAGTATTCAAAAAATAAAATAGCTCCTGCAAAGGGTAGAGGTAAAAAAATTCTTCAATATGATTTAAACGGGAATCTCATAAAAGAATGGCCTAACCCATATCAAGTAAAGAAAGAACTAAAAATACATAATACTTCTGTGCTAAGATGCTGTAAAGGTGAGCAAAAAACTAGTTACGGTTTTATCTGGAAATTTGCTTGAAATCACTACACATTAAGAATCCTTAATGTTTGAATAGTACAAGAAAATAATTCTTATTAAATATTTGTATTATTCAATTCCGTTTCTGTTCTACTTTCTCGTTTTTTTCAATACAGTATATCAGAAAGTGCTTTCATTGCTCATAAACGCTTATTTTGCCTGAAAACCATATGATTTCTAAAGTACAATCTGTTAGATATAATATCTAATTTCTTTGTTTTGTACAATAATTACCCGCTTGCATATCCTGCATCTACTACAAATGTATCATTAGAGAAAGCGTTTCCCCCATCGAGATCACCTGAAACTTGATCTATTTTGATTCTTAGATCATTAGCAAGTTTTACTTCGGTTACTGCACTATCAACTATCTTATCAGTTGTTACACTACCAGATAATGGAGTTCTTTCATCACTAAGTCTTGAATCACTATCATCAACTTTTGTAGATAATCCTTCAGTGTTACCTGAGATCAGGGTATATAATTTATTAAGTGTATCTCCACTTGTAGGTACAGAATCTTTCAGATTATCAATCAATGTTTGAGCAACACCAGTGTTTTCTTTATTACCTATATCCTGTGTGTTCTGCTCTATTAATGCATTCAGCTTTTGTAATGTATTTCCACTAATAGCTACTCCACCTTTTAAACTATCTATCAGGGATTGCGCTACACCTGCATTTTCCTTTAAACTGATACTATCAATACTATCCTGTAAGCTTTGAATAAGTTTAGCTTTTGCTATTTCACCATCAAGGATTTTAGAATTTGTTACAGAATTGTCCTGAATTTTTACAGTAGATACTGAATCATCAGTAGGTATACGTTCATCACTGAATCTACTATCACCTGTAGAAGCTTTGGTAGATAATTCATCTATGGTGTTTGTAGGAACATTAACAAGTTTTGATCTTTCACCTGTGGTCAAATATAGGTTTGTATTACCCTGAGTAAGATCATCACTAGTCTTTCCTGAAAAATCTGTATCAAAGTCTGATGAGTTATATCCTGTAGCACCTGAAAGATTATCTATTTGATTTTGTAATGCTGTAGATAACTTAGCTTTTGTAACTGATTCATCCTGAATCTTAGCAGTATCTACTGAATCATTTGTCAGATATAGATTAGATACCCCTTCAGCTAAATCATCACTAGTCTTTCCGCTAAAGTCTGCATTGAAACTTGAACTATCATATCCGGTTGCACCTGATACTGCATTCAATTTATCCCTTACAGCACTGGATAATTTTACTTCTTCTATAGTACTGTTTGCTATCTTATCATTAGTTACAGCACTATCAGCAATTTTAGCAGTACTTACAGAATTGTCGGTTGGAGTTCTTTCATTTGATAATCTAGAATCACCATCATCAACTTTTTGATCAAGATTGACAGCAATTTTATTAAGTGTATCTCCACTGGCAGGTACTGAATCTTTAATATTATCAATTAATGTTTGAGCAACACCTACATTCTCTTTACCTGCTACACTGTTTAAGGTATTCTGTACAGTAGTAGATAATTTATCCTGAGTTATTCCGCTGGCAATTTTATCATTAGTTACTGCACTATCCTGAATTTTAGCAGTACTAACGGAATTATTAATTGGTGTTCTTTGATCTGATAATCTTGTATCTCCTGTACTGACTTTTGTATTAAGACCTGCTGAAATACCTGACAGAAGTATGTACAATTTATGAAGAGTATCACCACTAGTAGGTACTGAATCCTTTAAGTTGTCAATAAGATTTTGAGCTACACCTACATTCTCTTTTCCAGATAAAGAAGTGATTGTATTAGAAGGAAGGTTATCAACTTTACCTTTATCGGTATCAGAGTATTTATTTGTATCCGGTCTACTCTCATATAAACTTTCTATTTCACTAGCTGATTGATCTCTTGTAGCTCCTGATTCAATACCAGATAGTTTTGTTTTTTCTGCTGTTGTAAAGAATAGATTTGTATTACCCTGTTGTAAATCATCACTATCTTTTCCAGCAAAATCAGCATCAAAACTTGCAGAATTATATCCAGTTGCACCACTTACTTGATTTAACTTATCTCTAACCTCAGAAGAAAGTTTGATTTCATTTACAGCACTGTTCTGAATTTTGTCAGTAGATACAGATAAATCTTTAGGCGTTCTTTCATCCGTTAATCTAGTATCTCCTGTACTGACTTTTGTATTAAGTCCTGTGGTAAGTCCTGAGATAAGAGTGTATAGTTTGTTCAGAGTGTTACCCGAAAATACTACCCCATCTTTCAAACCATCCACCAAGCTTTGAGCAATCCCTACATTTTCTTTTGTGGATAAAACATAATTTGTATTGCCTGGTACATTATTAAGTACACTTACAAATTGATCAGATAGATTATTAGTATCAGGATTTTGTAAGAGTAGTGCTTTTACCTGTGCAGGTGTAAGAGCATCAGGAATATTATAAAAAGCTGTATTGATTATATCTATTAATAATTGTCCTACCTGCTGTTCAGTGATAGAATACTGTTCAGTAGCAGTTTTAATTTCGGTTGCTCGGTTAACTAGTTGTTGTTCAGTTTGTACGCTCACTATTATTTGAAAGTTCTGGAAAATGTTAATGCGAACTTCTTCACTCTGTCTATGCTAGAAGTTCTTAAGAATACAGGGTTACGTTTATCTTCTATTACTACCTGCTGAGTATTTCTTTTTTTGTTGATCATTACTGTATAGTTAGATTTCCTGAAATTAATATTCGTGACCTTCCATCATTTTCGGGATCTGCATCGAAGTCAACTGGGAAACTATAAGGGAATCCTTCATCGGGAGTAGTGAACCTTATCTTGTATTTGTAACTATTCTTCGGTCCCTGGTTTTCTTCTCCTGTCATCAATATTTTGATATATCCATCACCTAACTCGATATTATTATCTCCACTACTACGGTTGTAAGCAGGATTATCAGGAACCAGTAGATCAGCTGTCAACCCTGAAAAGTTGTAACTTTCACCGTATTGATCTACTGGTTCTATAATATAGTATATGTCATCACCTTGAAACAAAGTAATGTTGTGATAGACCGTATATTTTTCAAAAAGATTAATCATCTATAATGTATATCTATAAATAGGTTAGCTTAGAGTAACTATACTTCCATTTGAGTTCCTTACTTTCAGTACTCCACCCTGGGAGAAAAGTACACATCCATTACCGTTCGCTGGTGGTGCTGTAGCCATATCATATAGAACTAATCCTTCACCAACATCTAGTCTTCTATTCCAGTACGCTCTACCAGAATTTTCAAACTGTAACGTTCCATACTCTGTAGAACCATCTGCTACAAATATTCTAGAAGTTGAAGAGTTACCAATCTTAAAGTTGTTACTGTTCATCACCAGACCAAAACCGCTGACATTCTGCTGGATTACTGAATTACCTACACCATCAGCACTACCATCAAATACAGGTATATAATTATTAGTACCAGATACACCACCTCCACCACCTGAAGGAATACTTTGAGTAGATAATGTACCCGAACTATTAGCTACTACCATTCTAGTTCCAGAACCTGAAAGTGAACTAAGCGTAATAGTTTGATTACTACTTGCACCTGCACTTGTAACTTGTTGAAGAGTAGGTACAGAAGTAAGTACATTAGTCAGAGTTATATTAGTAGATCCGTTTTGTCTTCTCAGTGTAAGAACTCTAGTACTAGAATTGAATGTGCCACCTGTGACATAATAATCTGAACCACTACCTGAAGGAATTGATTGAGTAGATAATACACCGTTACTATTTGCTACTACCATTCTAGTACCACTTCCTGCCAAATCAGCTAACCAAAGTTCTTTTGCTGTGTAGATTAAACTACTATTCAGGTTATCAAAGGGTCTGTTATTTAGATCATTATAATCACCACTAAAAGAACTAGATATTAATGCATATCTATTGTCTAAGTCTACACTTGTAGATCCATTCTGTCTATTCAAAGTAAGAATACCATTACTTGTATTCCATGTAGCACCTGTGACGTAATTATCTGTATTTTGAAAGCTGGGAATATCCTGAGTAGTAATCAGATTGTTTGCACCTAATACCAACATCTTTGTACTACCTAAATTTTTATCCCACCTTACACTACTAGGTAAAATAAGTTGGCTACTATTAATTTGAGTGAATCCAGTACTAACTGTCATCATTGATTGCCCATTAGTACGCATCTGAATTGATCCGGTATTTACAGATATTTGACCACCCAAAGCACTATTTTCTGAGGATAAATTTAGTGTTGATGAATTACCAAACACTCTGGTATTGACCTGGATATTATTATTGAATACTACCAGATTATTAGTAGTATTTCCCTGATCAGTGACTTGTTGAAGAGTAGGTGTAGCAGGTTGAGAAATTACTATTGTATCTCCTGAAATTGTTGCACCACTAAGTTGTAAACTTCCTATATATCCATCAGAAGAGAATCCTGCAAGCTTTGTAGGTGTTGCTCCTGTAGTATTAGAGAACTTTGTCCTTCCGTTGTAATCCATCTGTACATACCCTGTACTACCAGATAGAAATAAGGAATCAGAAGTTTTGATAGTTAAGCTTTGAGGCGCACCACCACCACCTAAATCTTTTTGAATGATTAACCCATTCTCTATTTCAAGTACACCAGTTTTGAAACCTAATCCACTTTCAATTACATTACTAGAATAATTCCCTACATCCGTTACTTGCTGTAAGGATGGTATAGTTACTGTACCACCCGATCCGTTAGGAATTGCCATTCTACTAAGTCTACCATCACTAGTAATACTAATCATTTCAGTAGTGCTACCTGTGAGTTCATTCAGATATATATCACCATCGTTTTGAATAGTTATTCTATTGATATCATTAGTAGATAATTTCAGATTTGATTGAGCACTAATAGTAATATCTCCTGTATCCTGAGTAATACCTGTAGATGTATAATTAAGATCACCACTTTTGAAAGAATCAGCTATAATAGAATCAGTACTAATGTTTCCCTGATCAGTAACTTGCTGAAGTGTTGGAGTTGTACCTGTCCAACCGCTTACAGTTTCTAAGTTTACGGCAAGCTTGTTATCATCTGTCAACTGAACATATACAGGATTGCTAGGTGATCCAGATATCAATACATCCCTAATGTTGTAATCGTTTTCAATATTATTAGTAATTGTTACAGTACCTCCACCACCAGAACCATAATTATTATTTTTCCTTGTAGAGGTATCTTCATCGACAACAATTTCAAGATCACTTACAGAATCATTTCTAATCTCTACCCAAGTTGCACGTATATAACCACCTCTACTTTGTCCACCTAAATTACTCTTCGGTACATACTCCCAATCTGTAGGAAGAAAACGTCTAGAAGGATATTGGCTTAATCCGATAGGTTTATGAAATGAGTAATGGCCTCCTGCTTTATCGGCTGCATTTTCTAAGATTTCAAAGTCTTCAAGTATTACAGCTTCAGAGTTATTATACTGTTCCAGAATCTTTACACCAGCTAATTCACTAATCGATAGTGGTGTATCTCCTGAAACGTATTGCCTTGTCCATCCACTTGTAACAGCACCATCATATGACAATGCAGAAACATTCTCCAGCGTATCAGCATCACCAAGCAGCAAGTCAAAAGTATAAGGTTCTGTAATACTGGACTTGATCGACTTATTTCTAAGTGTAATAGTCCTCTTAGTGGTACTGAAATCGTTTTCAGATAAATACTGATGTTTGATGTAATCTATTTGAACGCTTTCTAATAGTCCGTTAAGATCATCGATATCTGATTGTAAAAGTGTAGGAACCCAAGGTACTACAGGAGTAAACAATCTAATAGCAAATTCACCATCTTCAGGGATAAGAATATTTTCTAATGTGAATGATATGAATGAATCGTATTGAGATGCTAGTATCTTAATGTACTGTACATTGTCAGACCAAAATCCATTTGCATCACTGTACTGAGTATTACCTGAACTATCTGTAAGAGTTATTTGAATAGGAAGGTATGCAGGTTGATAAGAACTATTAAGCTTCAGTACTTTGACTGCATTTTGTCCTGTTCCAAATGGTGGTGGATAACTATCAACTATGTTAAAATTCAACCTCATATCAAGATTGAATCCGTTACCACCCTTAACACTTACCCCTTCTGATTCTATATAATCTTCATCATTGATAACCCATCCATTAATATTATATGCGTGATCTCCTTTCAAAATTTCTAATGCACGATTGACATTACCACCCTCGGAGAAAGGTTTATTAACTGTGTAGATATCCCCGTTGTAATCCCAGCTTGCTAACCATGCACGTACAGGATTTTGATTAACATCAGAACGGTTGAATTCTCCATAACCGTTAACACGATCAGGTAACAGGCTAAAGATGAATTCTTTTTCCTCAGTGATCTGTACTTCATTGATCAGATTCTTCTGTTTTTTCAGTCCTGATTGATTAACGATTATACCAAGTCTGTTATCGTTGACATTACTGATTATACGATTAAAAAAGTTGACTTTATCCTTATGTGTTGTAGCTCCTGCACCAAAAACTATATAACTGTTTGTGTAATCAATAATAGAATTGATCTCATCGATTACCCATATAGCTTCCTTATCTTCATTATTAGAACTGTGAAATCTTGCTCCAAATGTTCTGCAAATCGCTTCTAATACTTCATAACAACTGAAAGGTTTACCATCATCCTTTTTGAAAGTCCTCACATCGATTTTAGTATCCTGAAGAGGACTGATAAAATTAGGGGAAGGCATATTATCAGTTACAGAAAAGATATGAGTATAGATATCAAGTGTACTGGGAATCTTAGCTAGTACATCATGCAAAACCTTGATAGCTGGTACTCTGTATTCATCGTAACCACTTTGAAAACTTCTATTCTTAAGCAATGCTATACCATCCGAAAAGGTTGCTTTGATTGTGTAAGGAGGATCTGTATAAGCTTCACTGTAATAATATCCTAGTGAGTACCCTTCAAAGTATAATACACTATCTTCATAGTAACGTATTTTTGCTTCACCATCTCTACTAGCAAAAAGGGATTTGAATTCATCTTCCTGAAAGGCTATAAAATTTACTTCACAACTACCTCCGATTATCGGCTTAAAAAGATCTTCACTATCACCTCTTCTTTTAATACTGATAGGTGTATCCTGCATATAAGCTAACTCAGTACTTCCTGTTGTTGCTTCTTTTGTGAAAATTTCCACACGGCAAACCGTTGGATCATACCCTTCAGATAATTTTTCAAACTCAAACCACCATCGAGGTACATCACTATAAGGTTCTTCTTCTGGATTGTCCGGTTCAATCTCTACAGGTTCTTCAGGTAAACTTTCAGATGGTTGTTCTATGAATTCGTAATCTCTTAGAACTCTATATTGTCCCTGGGCATATTGTTGTGTTCGGACCTCTTCACAGAAAAAAGTGAATGACTGAAGTCTGTTATTCTTTTTAAGAGTGAAAAAAGTAGTACCTGTGGATTCAAAAGTATTAGATTGAACATAAGTGGTTTGCTCAAAATCAAAATAGATATCTAAATCCACAGGGATACTATTAGGTATCTCTATTGTAATAGATTTCTGTCTAAGCTTAATATATCCACTAGTTTGCGGATCAGGAGAAGGTACTACATCAGCACAAGTTGAATATGTTACAGTTACATCAACACTTTGTACTTGTTGCTGTGTATCTGTGTATTGATAGGTATAAGTAGTCAAGAACTATTCTTTACATATAAATAGCTCTACTACGTATTAAGAAAGTCTGTCTCTTTTCCTTTGTGCTTTTTCAATCATGATTAATAGATCCTCCCCAACTACCTTTGTACTTGCTACGAATCCACCACCATCAGAATAATTACCAATCCTATGGTTTGGAATTACATCACTACCACTTGGAAGATTCACCAATTCCGGCCCACGTTCACCAACAAGTGCCATACCACCTGAGAAATTATTAACCCCAGATGCAAATTTTGGAATTGCACTATCAAACATTTTTGCTGCAAGTCCCCCAGCTGCACCAGCCAATGGAATTGCTAATGGTCCAGCGATCCCAGCCGACTTCAAAGTATTACTTATGACTGCTGCTATACCTTGTGAAATAAATGCTTTGATGATTCCCCTGATTGCATCTTTTGTATCTTCAGCACTAAGTAATGCTGTAGCAGCTGCTGATAACATAGCTGCTTTTTGATCATCACTGAATTGTTTCGCTGCTTTACCTGCTTCTCTATAATCTTCTGTCAACTGCTGTAAAGCATCCATCTGGGATAATTCATCATCCATCTCAGCTAGATAATCAGCCATTTCTGACAAAAAGGTAGGAGTGAGTTGTCCAAGATTTTCAGCTACACGATCAGATATATTATCTAAAATACTAAGGTCTAGATCACTATCAGATATAGAATCCTCCACATCAAAAAAAGCTAAAGGATCATCTCGATATTCCTTTTTCTTTTTAGAATCTTTTTCAGCTTGTTTTTGTCTCTCTCTCTCTTTTCTAAGTTCTTCCTGTCTTTTTTCAGCTAATTTTTTACGATCCTGATCTAGTTTATATTGTCTGCCTAATTCTTCACTTTGCTTTTTGAGTAATTCTAGTAAATCTTTTTCCTGTTTTTCAGCTGCCTCTCTCTCCTCAACATTCTTGAAAATATCACGATTAAGTTTTCTACGAACAGCTGCTAACCTTTCAGTGAGATCAACAATATTATTTAACTGTTCTCCAGCACTACTATCAAATCCTGTTGTAATTAATGCAGCATCTGTATTAAGTTGATTAATACCTTCAATGAATTGTCCAGTTTTGTCTAGTGCTTCTGTTAACCAATCTATAGTAGTCGCTCCTGGACCCTGAATTAAAGTACCTAGTTTGTTCATGAACTGTGTCCATGAATCTTCAAGGTTAGAAGTTTTTCCTTCTAATGTTTCAGAGATAGCAGCCATACTACCCGTTACCCCTTCAAGATCACCAAGACTTAATATATAATCCCTGATAGCTTCCTCAGTGAATTCTGTCTGAGTTTGAACACCTTTAAAAGTAAACTTTACTTTATCACCTTCTTTTTGCGCACGTATTCCAAACTCTTTTAGTCTTTCAAACTCTCCGACCTGAGCATCGATGATTGCTTCTGTAAGCATATCAAAGTCCTTACCTGTACTACTAGCTAAGTCACCTAATTTTCTTAACTCAGTAGTGGAAGGAACAAAACCCTGATTAGCAAGCTTTACAAATGATCCTGTTAATTGATCTATCTGGAAAGGAGTTTTTGCTGCAAATTCTGATATCTCTGATAATGCTTCCTTAGCAAGTCCACGACTTCCTAACGTGTTGGTTAAAACCGCTTCAAATTTCTGGAACTCACCCCTGGTACGGATGATCTCTTTTGTAAACTGGAATACCTGATCCGCTGCGAATACAGCACCTACACCCTTTGCAATACCTGAAAGATTCTTATTAAATCCGTTTACATCTTTCTCAAGTGTTTTAAGCTTACTTTGAATATCTTTTATATTTCCTGTAAACTTTACCTCTAATTCATCTATGGTCACTCATATACCATTCTAGCTTATTTTTATTTCAGAGTTTGGGTGATTATTTTTAAATGCTTCTTTCCAAATCTGGTGATTATCCTTTTCTACTATTTTTGTGTTGCTCCACTTCTTAACTCTCTGTTCAAAGGATTCTCTAGTACTCTCTTCTCTAGGTGGTTGATCCTCTTGTAACTGATAATACTCAGGAATATAATCGAGTGGTTTTCTAGCATATTTTGAATCACTTACCTGTGAATTCCAGATGACAGTCTGAAGGTGAGCTTGCTTAGTCCATTCTAATCTTTCCTTCTCCCAAAATGCTTGTTGGTAGATGCTGAATGTTCTGAAATCCATCTGCCAAAAGTCATTAGGAGAGATATTCATTAGGATAGCATCCTTCAATGCATCATCTATTGAGTATCCTTTTTCTTTACTCTCTTTTTTTTTGAACCTTCCTCACTAACGGTTACTGTATTTGAACCAAAGAACAAGCTTGTAAATGCATGATTCCAAGCATCCATAATCGACTTGTAACTATCAGATAACAGACCTATTTCATCTATCCAATCCTCTACACTTTCAGGAGTTGCTTCACATTCAATACCTTTTGATTTACAATAAGCTACATGACCTGAATACAGAAGATCCCTAATCTTATTTAGATCAAGATTTTTTAAATAGGATATCAATTCTTTCAAATCAACATCATGCATATCACAGAATATTGAGTAACTAGCAAAGCAGAATTTGAACCCTATCTTTTTATCACCTACCTCTATTTCTACTATGTTTTTATTCATAGACATCTAAAAGATTTAAGTAACTACAAATGTGCTGATAGATCCAGTACCTTCTATTGTGCAGGAATAAGTAGCAGCTGCTCCGTTATCCGCTACAAGATCAAATGAAGTAATATATCCTTCACCCTGATATCCGGTATCACCTGTAATTGAGGTAGCAAATTTTAGATCAACAAGTGTACGGTTTAACCAAGCACTTTCTAATGTTGCAGTATTTCCAGATGCATCACCATACTCCTTTAATCCGTTATCAGAGATTGACCATTGTCTGGTAGATAAGATAAGTTCTCTCCAACCTCCTGAAGATTTTGTAGTAGTGTCAATAGTGTTAGTAGAAAGGTTAAGAGTTGCGGATAAGGATTCAGCTACTGGATTATCATCTACATATACTAGTACCTTTATTCCTTCTATTTTTTGATTTGCCATTAATAAGAAATATTTCTTATAAATAGTCAGTGATCAGGAAAGTGTAAGGAAAGTTAACTTGCTAATACAAAGGGAATACTCATCGGTGGAGTAGAAAGATAATTGTATTCAGTTGACTCTTCAAGAGTTTGATTAATAAGGTGTTGAAATCTGAGTATCCTTCTGTATATAATATCAGTATCTGAATCCTCTTCCTTTAGTGTTTCGTCAAACTCAAGATTGCTAGTTATTATGTAGAAAGGATCATCCATAGTCAAAGGTTTACCCTTTTCTAATACAGCTGCAAAGAGTTGATTTGCTATAATATCAGCTATATCAAAACTCCCTGTACTGGGATGGAATTTTGTAACAATGTCTAAAGTGATAGTACTATTTGATAAGTAAGAGGTCTTTGTACTACTAAGTGTATTATTAGTTTGTCCAGCAAATTTTATATAGATATCTAACTCTTCAGGGACTTTGCTATAAGGTTTTATAGGCATACCTTCCCAGTTTATAGAATAGTTAATAGCTGAATAGTAAGCTTTTCTTAGCGCAAGTTTGGGATCTTTGTATACCATAATTTTTAAAACCTCTTACCTTTAAATATCCGTTTTAGATTATTTATCAACTTTGCTTTGACCTCTTGGAATGCAGGATTTAAGAAAGGTTTTGCTTTCATTCTGCTACTGCCAAATTCTATCCACTTGCTGTATTCAACATTTGTAAAAACTCTGGTGAGGAACTTACCAATATTGGAGAAATCACTCTGAATAGAACTACGTAATCTTCCAGTATCAACAGGTACTCTTTGCTTCGCTTTTGTTTCAACCTCAAGAGTAGCCATTTGAAATTCCTTCTTAACTTGTTCTTTTACATGACTATTTGCTTTATCGATCTTTCTGGAGAAGTCTCTTAGATGAGTTTTTGATATATATATTTTTACACCTTGTTTGCTCATATAGAATTATCTTTTCTTAATTCCTCCAGTCTTTTCAAAACAAACTATATCATACCATTTGTTTCGCTCATCACGATTATCAACACTATGGATATAGAGTTCTTTGTTTTTAAATAGGATTCTGAATTTTGTTTGTAAAGTACTGGGTTTGATCTCATCAAGTGTAACAAAATCAGAACGGTATCTTATAGTTACATCATAAGGTTTACCCTGTAAAATTTGCCCTAATAAAAGATACCTGTCTCCCTTTGCAGATTCCACTTCTGCATAAGTTGTTAAGATATCTACCCAAGGTTCTTCCCTATTAAAATCCTGTGAATATTGATTATTAAAAGGTTCTTTAGAAGGGAGTAATCCACCTGTTGAATCTGCTTTTGTTACAATCTGCTGAAAGGTAATTCTTTCTCTTAATCGGGATGCACTCATTAGAACCTCCTATACTTCGCTAATGATTTTTTACTACTGTTATCTAGTTTTGCCTGAACAGTACCAAGAATTATATCCTCTCTGTTTTCATAGTTAGTAGTAGCAATTTTGAGAATATTGGTTACTAGGTTTGCAGGGATTTTTGAATAACCACATTTAGCTACTATTTCAAGTGAACCATTAACATTACCCACGAAATTTAAATACTTATCAAATACACCAGTAACATAGAAGTCAGTATCCTGAATCAATTCTTTTTTACCGGACTGTGTGATCTGATATACTTTGATGATAGATTGTACAGGTGCTACAGGAAGTTTTATTTTTTTAGCGTAAGTATCATAGAAGATTTGATACAGATTTTCACGAATTGCCATACTGGTAAATTTCTCAGCTTCCTCGAGGGCAGATTCTACTAACCTACTTATCACATGACTTTCTGCTTCATCATCGATTCTCATATATTCCTGAATCATTTCAAGAGGTATGGGTAAATCTTGATTTATTGTTACACCTGAAAATTCACCTTCAGCTTGTATTACTGTATAATCCACTCCTGATACATATCCTGTACTGTCTTCCATAATTATTTATCGTATCTGTACGCTATTATTTTACCTGCGCTTAACTGAATACTTTCAAAGTATACACGTCTGGCAGAAATAAGGGAACCTGCTGGAACTGTCTTACCTGATATATTGATTTCGCTTAATACATCTATATCACCTTGTTCTTTCAGGGTTGTAAATGTTGCATCTTCTACTACACTAATCATGTAAAATTGTCCACTGACTAATCCATCTGCACTATCAATATATTTACATCCTCTTTCCGCAACTACTCGCTCGATTTCATACATATATTTTATTTTTTTCTACTTCTTTTTTTAGGTGCTTTTTTTGTCTGGATAGTTGAGGGATCATTCAGATTATCTACAATGTTGTACCTTTTCAATTCTACATAGGTAGATTTAGAAACCTGCATTATATCACCTACTTCTCTCATTTTATCCTGAAAAAAAGATCTTTTTTTAAATTGAACTGTTACCATATCTTAAGTGTAAAAAAAGGGTATACCCATAGTAGAGTAATACCCTTATTTCTGATTGTTATTAGATAGTTGATAAATCAAAATGTACTGTTGCAGAAGGTCTTTCATTAACTACTGCCATACGTTCTGTAGCTTTGAATCCTACTAATCCATTATCCATATTAGGTACGTGTTGATTATATACTTTAATTTCAATACCTGATCTGATTGCTAATCTTGCTGCACGTTGCATATCTGATACAAAGCAATCATTACCCTGTACAGCTGTATTCTCAAACACAGGAATTCCTGAAATAGTAGGAGTTGTACCATTAAAAATACCTGGAAATAGATAATTACCATTCAAATCTTTCAAGGTTTCTAACTGGTAGTACCAATCAGGGTTCATAATAATTGCAGATCCTCTTTTCTCTCCCTTACGGATCATTTTTAGAGCGTATCGGATAGCATCTACAATTGTACCACCGCTAGTACTTCCCGTAAATCCTGCAAGATCAAAATCAGAAGCACCTACAGAGATACCTGTTAGATCAGATCCAGTTCCAGTACCGTAGAAAATCTGTTGATCTTCTTTTTCCATCAAACCCCTCATAAGTCTTTGAGGTACATATGAAGCTACAAATGCTGTATCAGCAAGAGACTCCTCAGGTAGTTGCAAAATGTTACTGATACCACGTACTGGTACATCTTTCTGTTCAAAACCTATTTCTGATGTACCACCAGTTAATGAAGTAGCTTCACCTGGCTTTCTCATAGTAGTTTTGTCAGTCCATACAGTTTCTTCTACATAGTAGATACGATCAGAACTACATCCTACAGTAGACATATACTGTCTTACGTGAACAGGTCTTTCATCAGGTGCTACGATTCCAGCAAGATAAGTAGCAGGGTATGTTTCACCAGTAAATGAAACGGATTTAACCTCAAAACTTGCTTCAGCTATTGACCCATCCTTATATTTTTTGAAAGATTCATTTTCATATATTTCTTTAGAGAAAGAATCTTTAAAGGATTGAGGTTCTAAATTACCTACTGATCCACCTAAGCGATTGCTTTTTGTTTCAAATGCTTCAAGCTTAGAAGCTATATCTTTATATTGATCCTGAAGATTTTTGATTTCGTTATTTGTCTCTTCATGGACTTTACCGTTTGCTTTTAATTCAGCTTGGTACGTTTCAAATTTTTTATCTAGGTTTGATTCTAGGGTTTCTAATTGTTTAATTAATTGTTCTGACACTTTATTGTGTATATTTCAAAGAGATTTTATTGATGAAGGCTTCTACATTTTTTGCTTCCTGATCTTCTGTATTCGGCTTAGTGTCTTCAGAAGTGGTAGTATCCGGCTCCTGTGTTTCAGTAAGTGAATTTTTTTCTAAATCATGAAAAGCTTGTTGTAGCTGCTTCAAAGAAATTATAAGTAGATGGAATGTATCATCAGTGAATGTTCCATCTTTAATTGCTTTTTCTAGTTTGCTAATCTTGTCGATTGCTTCGGTAGTAGTAAGACTTTTGAATCCAGTTGTTCCAGCTTCTTCGTTTGCTGGGAATGTTACAGTACTTCCTTCCCACAGCATTAACTCTGTCATTTCATTATAACTGTCTTTCATTTGCTCCTTAAGAGTTTTGAAACCAATACTGTGTTTGTCAATTACAGATGCTGCATACAATTTGATTACATCATTACCGTATGAAGTTTTTACTATCTGGGATTCAAAGTATAATCCATAATCATCTTCAGATAGGTGTTTGATCTTGCCCAATGGCAGGTTTGTATCGTGCTGGTACAGATGTTTGATAGTGTCTTTTCCCTGTGGTCCTCTCTCTGAGATACTCTTTTGGAAAGCACCTTTTCTTATCACATCACCATGATGATCTACGTTATCAAACTTTGAGAAATATCCGGTTACAATCCCTTGCTTTTCATCAAGGTCTTTTACCTCAGCATCAAAAGTTTTAGTTTGGAAATAATTCAACTGACTACCTTTTGATTATAAATAGTCAGTGTTCAGGAAAATGAATTTTGAAGTGAATTAGTCCTCTCCTTTTCGCTTATATCCTACCGTACATCTGCATTGAATATTATTAGAAGGGATCTTTCCACCTCCAGGATATGGTAAGGATTCACCACCTACTTGAAAATTTGAATTAATATCTACTCTTTGACCATCAGCAATAATATGTTTATCTCTGGTTCTGCTATCTCTAGTAGATATCCAAATCTTATCAATCTCCAATCCTGTAGATTGCGCACCTGTTAAACTCCCATAGTTGCTTGCAGCAATAATTTCTGTACGAGCAATTACAACACTCCTGCTTTTTGCTAATGATCTCCATTCACTGAGTAACAACTTTGATGTATCAGGAATGCTTAACCCTTCATTTCCACTTTTTTGGATAATCCTTTTTATGATGGTTTTGGTAGTGGTGGTAATATTCCGAACCTTTTCAGCACCATCTGTAAATACATATTGTCTAAACTTGTCTAGCCATATAGTAACTAGATCATCAAGGTTTTTTGTACTAACGGTTACTGTATATGATTTCTCAGGGAATAGAGATTTGTAACTGTCTTTTGCGAACTCAATACTTACTGTACTGTATAATTCAGATAATACTTTTTCTATATCACTACTAGATACTTGTGCTGCTACATCATCAGGATTAAGGCTTGAGGATTGTCTCGATACATATTCTAATGATGGTTTGAGTTGATTAAGCAATGCTTTGTACACTGCTTTTTCAAACCTGCTATTATACCTATTACGTTTTTGATCAATAGATTTCCAGTATAGAGTAATACCATTTTCAGTATTAAGATTCATAATCAGAAATTTCAGCTTCTGTTAATTCCTTAAGACTTTTCTCTATATCACTGGTAGAACTGTATTGACTAATGGGAACTAGATTCATAGGTATCAGATAATCATTCATCAAGCTATTATCCTGATCAGTATCATAATTCATGGCAAGTCTTTTTTCATTACCTGTCAAATACCAAGCTTTATCAAGAATATTAGACATCCTTTCGAGATCTTCCTGAAGTTCTGGAATAGATGTTATATCAAGGTCTATGTAATACTTTTTCCCGTCTAATTTTTCATAAGCAGGTACTAACCATCTGTTGAGTTCATCACGTATAGCAAAAAGTTCTGGAAGGACAGAGTTAGTAATCAGGCTTTTTCTAGCTTCCTGCATATTGTTGTAACTCTTATTTTCTGGATCATTAAATAATTGACTTTGCACTCCGTAAACATTACAGAAATCACGCATAGTCATTTTCTTAGACTCTATTATATTCAAATCCACAGGGCTAAATCCTAGCTGTTCCCACTTCATTGAGATAGGACTGATAGGTATCTCTCCCTGTTTATTGTCTACACCGGAATGAGCTTTAATCAATCTGTCTCTTATTTTTTCTGCTTGATCAATTGTAAGGGGAAGTTCTTTATCATCAGCTACCAATATTCCTGGAGGCATCATATTGTGTAGAAGCTTTGCACTTGCCTTATAAGCATCGTTACTAATTGTTACTACACGATTAGCCGCTCGAATCGGACTCATTCCATATAAGTGTGATCCTGGATATGAGAAATCTAGGTTTGGATATTTTGTATGGAGAACTTTTTCTTTAGGTATTTTTATATCTGGTTTAAAGCTTAATGTATAATGTGATACTTCATCGTCCCATGCATCTTTACTATCAGTAAAGATATTATGAGCATGTATGATGGTATACTGTGAAGGCATTACCCATAAGTCTGTGAATATATCTTTTGAATCTGGACCATTGCCATAGATATAGCCATTCCCAGTGATCATTTTAAAGGCTATAACATTTTCAATTAGTTGACTGAATGATTGATTAGGATTTGCTCTATGAAGGATTTTAGATAGATGTAAATGTTCTATCTCTTCCAGTGCTTTAGTACGATTGATAATAGTTGAAGCAATATTAGTATTGACTGAAGATGTCAGAGATTTATACTTCCTTAATGATTTATCATCCTTCACTTCGTACACACACCAAGGGATAGAAGCAGCTACTGAGCTTTTTAATTTGACAATTGCGTATACATCAGGATTACTTTGATAAGCATTATTGACATAGGTTTCAGGTGAATCAGGTAGCCATACAGGACTTTCAAACCCGTGATACCTGTATATGCTTCTTAATAATTCGTTATCTGATCCTGAAAATGCTTTACGAAAAAAGTCGCCAACGTTTTTAAATAGATTCAAGTGCTATTACTTTTTCATAAATAGATAGCATTCTAGAAAGCTTTTCTTTCTGCTATCAAGCACTTATATTGGATTTATGGAATTACAAGATGGGATAAGAAAACTAGAATCTTTAAAATCAAATGTACAATTATTCAGTGTTGATAAACCTGGCTATGAATTAGAAAGAATTGTTAAGGAGATAATTAATATTCTACGTAATATTCAGGTAGATTCTGATTACCGTCATGGATTAGAGAATGATGCGTTATTGATGGAGGAATATATAAAGTCAGAAGTCAAACTTTTTTCAAATTCAAAGAAAGGTAGAGGAAGACAAAAAAGACTTAATGATACTACCTCCTTAATTTTAAGAGATTTAAATCTTATTATCTTTTCTTTAAAGAGTAAACTTAGTGAGAAGTAATTACAGTATAAAGAATTCCTTCTTAACAATAAGTAGATCAGTCAACCCCCATACAAGTGCATCAACCCTGTCAGGACTATCACCATTACCTGGAACCCACTCACACATTTGTATCTCTAAGTCCTGAAGATTCTTACTATCTACATGATGTACAAGTCCCCTTTCATACAAGCTTACTACAGGCTCCGCACGTGTTACCTTACCTCTTGATGCATGCACCTTTTTATAACTAATATTTCTATCCTTATTTCTTATAATAGTTTCTACAAGATCACCACCCTGATTGACCTCGCACACTACACGGTCTGCTCGATACCTGTGGTAAGCTTCAATAGCTTTATTAGCCCACTGATCAGGTGAATATTTACCTGACAAATCTTCTAATATATAGGCATGGCCTAAATGATCTTTTGCAGCGACAATGATTCCTGTTTCATCACTGTTTTTATTGCTAGTTGTTGCAGGATCTATTGATACTACAATACGTTCTAATTCACTGGGTATCTGTTTTACTTTATAAGGATCAATCAAACCATTATGCCATAACGCACCTTCCAGATCACCACCCCATTCACCACGATCATTAACCTTTGATCTTCGTGAATTGACTATATCATTGATAAGATCATCATCCAAAAATGGGTTATCTCTCCACGTAGAATGGTGTACTGTTACATTTGCAGGAGTGTTATCAAAGAACTTTGACTTAAGCCAATGCTTTCGGTTGACAGGGTTGAAAGAACTGATTGTTTGTTTATATGCTGACTCTATTCTGAGGTTTTGGTTTACCTCATCGTAGTCTTCTTCCTGTTTGACCTCGTGACATTCCTCGAACCATATGATGCTACAGTCAATACCCTTTGTTTTCTCTGAATCATCCAACCCCTTAAATATGAATTCAGAATTGAAGTCTGGTAGATGTATCCTTAATGGTGAGGTAGTACATTGTGCAAATTGTAGAAGATTCCATTTCTCCAGATAGCTTTTGATCAGTGCAAAGGTTGAATCTCTATGAGAATTGTAGGTTTGACGAACTACAAGTACCTTATGATTCTTCTCTGTGAGAATCCTGAATAGTAATTTAATTACTACAAAATGAGACTTACCACTACCTCTACCTCCTTTGAGGCTTAAATGTCTGGACTTGTTGTAAAGTAAGTGGTGAAATGGCTCTGGAAAGCAATCATATATATTACTGAGATCAATGTGCAAAGGATGTCTTTACACATAAATAGGAGGGGAGAGAGTTAGGAAATTATTTAATATTCAGTTTAGACTTTCTATAGTTAAGTCGCATATTCATATTGTTTTTAATTGATGTTGCCCAACTTTCCATATGAAGTATGAACTGATCTAAATGTTTTAGGTCTACGATAATAGGATATAGATTTAATTCTTGAAATTTCTCACTTTTATATTTTGGTGAAGAGTATTTAAAATCTATCGGTATATAATCTGCTCGTTTTAATTCTTTTTTACCATTTTTGTTTAAGTATACCTCAAATAGATTTCCTTCTAAGATTATTACAGGGACAAATATCTCGAGATCAATACTGTTTTCATAATCCATCTCTTTTTCTTCACCAAAATTTTCAATATCAGATCCTTTAGCTTTTTGGTATTCATATAATGACGCTTTTGAGACTGTTAATAAAGATTCATAAATTTTAGAAGGTTCGTTTGGTGCTTTAAATGATTCATGAAATGCTCTTCCATAATTCTTATTAATGTTGAAATAATTGGATTCCTCTAAAACATCATCATCAAAAATATTTAATAGGGTTTCGTATTTATCCCCATCATTACTAATAATACTTTCGTGGTTTTTAGCATTGTGTAGAAGATTCCAACCTAAATGATTAGCGAAAAGCTTAGAAGTACCTGGAGATGAAAAAATTACCCAAGGCCTTTTACTAACCTTCTTAACCTCGATAATTAGTTTTACAGATACGTTTATATCCTGATCGGTAAAAAAATCAAATAGATAAAAGTTTGCTATCAGATCGATTTCTCTACTGATATTATAATCTAAATCTTCATAAGTAGAACTATGAATAACAGACCATTTTTTTTCTAAAAATTTTGATGCAATTTCTAATTCAGTAATGAATCCTGTCTTATCAATATCTTCAAGAATACGCTCTTCTAAGCTTTTATCACTTTTGTTTCCCATAACCTTTAGTCTTACCACTACATAATATGTAATTCAGTGATTTTTACCAAGTTTAATATCTAGTACTGCCTATGTAGTGCGTAAAACCCTCGTTTATAATACTCCTTATAACACTTTGAAAAATAGCTAAATAAAGCACTTTTCAGTGTGCGAAAACCCGTGCGTTAATCAAAGTACTAAAAGATAGATGTACAGTTGAGTTATAATACTTTACTAACTATTTGAATTACTGCCTGAATCCTCTCTCACTATCTCAGCTTCTTCTACCTTCTCAGGGATAGAAATCATATTGTAACCTTCTCCTAGCTGACGTTTTGGTATAGGTGCTTCTATTGTTACTGTTGTGTGTGTACTCTCTACCTTAGCTTCAACTCTGGATTGTTTAGGTTGAAAATATTCTAAGATCATTTCAAAGCGTTTTATGAACTCATCATCATTCATATTTTGTAGAATATTCATGTACCTCTCAGCACCTTCCTGTGTTATGTATTCTCCAAGCCTTGCCCACATTTTTGTTTTCTCTGATGATCCTTTTGGCCTGCCATTAGGGTTTCCTGATTGTCCTGGCTGGAATAAATTTGGTGGATAAGAATTCTGTTTATCTTCTGTTTTTTCAGACATATAGTAAGGTCTTTCTTATAAATAATGAGCAGTTTAAGAATTAACCATTATTAAATATCTTTAGGTAAAAACCCATTGTTGATGAAAGAAAATGCTATTCAAGTATTCATACAAAACTTTATTGAAAAAGGTCTAGATGAGCAGGAAATAGAAAAATATAAAGAATACCTAAGTGTAGAAGCCAAAGGTGTTATTTCTCCAAAAACTAATTCAAAGTCAATATTGGTTAAAGGGAAAGGTGAATATGAAGGTGTATCTTTCTCTTTATCTCAAACCTCAGCTTTTAATAGAAAGTTAGAAGGTTTGAAATATGATATTAGCTTAAAATTTAACCTTAGAAAATTTGAAAAGTCAAACAAAACAAGTTCTAAAATAAGTGGTGGAATTAATATTGATAATTGTGACTTCACTTCCCTTCATATTGAAGAGTCTGTAGAGTCTGATAGATTTGGTATTCTAATTAGTGAATGTAATATAGGAAATATTCAATTTACAGGTATTAATGGCAATATTAAGGCAATACATCTTTTAAATTGTGTATTCAATCATTGTGGAGGAATCTTTTGTTTTGTAGGAGAAATACATTTAAGTAACTGTACTGGAAGTTTTGGGTATGGACAATCTTATGAAGGTCCAGGTATATCTAAAATTAAAATTACAAGAGGTACATATAAATACATTAATATTCATAATCATTCGCAAGGACCTATAGAAATTGAAAATGTGGTATGTGATAGTCCAATTATTTTAGATGGACATATTAATTATAAGATTCAAAAATCACCTCTTCTGTCTTTAATTATCACAGGTTCAATGTCTAGCCTAAATGTTAATAACTTTGATATTGGAGAGTTATCTTTTAAGAACACTGTGCATCAAGATAAATCAATATTTACCAATGTGTCAGCAAATTCATTCAAAATGGAGGGTATGGTTAATTCAGGTAATCTAACCTTCTATGATTTAAAACATATAGAAGTACCTAATAAGAGTGAGAATAATGATTTTATAATAAAAGACACTAATCTTGGTAAAACCTTTTTTGTCAATTCTGATTTTTCTGAATATGACTCTGTAAATATTGAAGGATCTGACCTCACAGAAATCAAATCTATTGCCACTAAGTGGCCTAAAAAATTGAACCAAAATAATGCAGAAAGTAGAAGGGAAACCTATAGACAATTAAAGCTTTTAATGGCAAATAGCCATGATAAAGTTAATGAACTTCATTTCCACTATAAGGAGATGGAAGCATACCTTGATCTATTGAATGAAAATGACGGAAAAATAGCAGACAGAATTAACCTGTGGATTAGTAAAGAATCCAACGACTTTGGAGAAAACTATCTTAAACCTATAGGTTATTTTTTTCTCTTTGGATTTTGGTGTTATCTATTTGTATTACTTATTTCTGATTATCCACCTTCATATATAATTAATAGACCTGATAATTTTATTGAATTCCTAAACCCAGTACATAAGTTTAACTTTATTGAGAATTTACATCCTTGGTCTTCAGTATTAGATTTTGTTGGCAGAATTATTTCCAGTTTTTTTATATACCAGACAATTACCGCATTTAGAAGGTTATATAAGAAGTGATTATCTTAATTTTCATTTCATCCCTAAATTTCTACGAATAGTAGTAGGTGATACACCGTATTTTTTTGCCAATTTTCTAGAAGATAATCCGCTGCTTTTCATTTCCTGAATCTGTTGATCTGTGAAGAATATTTTTGGTTGACTATTTGGTTTTTTTGGGTAATTCTTCTTGATTTCTTCTATAAGCTTGGGATCAGGTTGATATATTTCACCTTCTTCAGATACATTTTTTGCTACATAATAATATTTGATGCTGTCAAGCTTACCTCTTGAGATTTCTAATAGATGCATCATTTGTCTAAGTGTTAGTTTATCAGGATTTTTGCGGATATATCGTATCTGAGAATCTGAAAGTTGAGGTTTTCTATGCTTTTTTTCTTCAGGCTTCTTCTTCTTTACTGACTGATTTTTGATTTCTTCTATAAGCTTTGGATCAGGTTGATATATTTCACCTTCATTTTTTACAAATTTTCCAGAATAGAAATACTTATAATTAGTTACAGTAGATTCTGTTATGTTGAGAAGTTGAGATAACTGTTTTAGAGTGAGTTGATCAGGATTTTTACGTATATATCGTATCTGCTCATCTGTTATATTTAATTTCCTATGTTTTTTTTCAGATGGATCTTTCTTTTTATAATAGACCTTCTTTTCTTTTTTGATATCAGATTTTTTTGCCTTGGGTTTTGGTTTTGGAGATTCTTCATCATCTATATATTTATATTGATGCTTTGTAACAGACATAGAACTCATTCTCTTTACATCTACATTACTTAGTCTTTGTATATACTTAATTGTACTTACTGTGATACTGTACAGATTTGCTATCTCTTCTAGCTTATATAGATCCTTAGCATTATATATATTTTGAATATCCTGTTTAAGCAGGGTAACTTTTTCTATAGTGTTCTCCATCACTTATAAATAGAAATCCCCCAGTACCAAAATACTGAGGGACCTAAAAACAGCTTATTCAAATGCCAAAGCCAAAATATAATTTGACCTCGATTATCTACTCATAAATAGTAATAAAAAAAAGTGCCCCCTACTTAAGCAGCACCTTTCCTCTAGAAATTTTAAATTAAATACAAACGGTTATTATATAGACTGCATAAGACATTAAAAAGATAGGGAGTGTAGAAAAGAAAAACCCAGAAATATTTTTCTGGGATAAAAAGCAATATAAATGGGAACAAATAGCTTTTTGATATAAATAGATAAGCAACAAAAAAGGCTCCGTGTACGTACACAATAGCAGAATACTTATAATAATTAGATTGTTTAGTGACAATGCCATTTTATTAAGTCCCTTCAATCAGGAGGGATTTTCTTATTAAAAAAAGGTAGCAATCACCTGACTACTACCTTTCTGATTGTTATTTGATAATTCAGTTAAAAAAATAATGACAAATCTTAAATTCTTTAGTTCAAATTCATCTGCACAAAGTTTTCCTCAAAAAACGTTGATAGAAAATAAAACTCTGTTTGATCAAAATTCATGATCCCTGCTTTCAGCTTTTCAACTATATCTATAATCACTTCTACTGTATAATTATCTTCTATATCAGTACTGATATTGCTCATATGCAGGTGCTGATTAGTTTTGAAGAAGGAGAGATAGAAGAGTAGTTCAGGATTGAATAGTAACTGTTTCATAACTAGCTGTTTATTTGATTGAAAATATATTGATGGTGAATTAAGCTGCTACGATAATATTCTTAATAATCTGTTCTATTCTGAATTCCTTCTTAACTAGTTCTTCAAGCTTATTACAAAACTTATCTATGTCTTTGATCAGGAAGTAATTAAGATATATCTCATTTGAACTGTAAAACTTCTCATACACAAAGTTGTAATCACTTAAAATATCAGGTATTGTTACTTCTCTTTTCTCAAGCATTCGTGCGAATTGTGTGTATAATGATGTATTAGGAATGTTGATAAATTCTTTGATGTCGTGATCATAATGAAATAGGATAACAGTACTATCTGAGAACACTAATCTATCATCAACAGGACAATCCGTAAATCTGAAATATATAGCATCGTGCCAGCTTTTTTCAGGTGATAAGAGATAGTCTATGTATCTATTCTTTGTTCTTGTATATCTCTTTTCAAAGTCTTTAACAGCTTCGTCATATGTCCAGATTTTTGATATTTCATTGTTCATAGTATTGTGTATGTTTAGTTTAGAAGTATGTATATCGTTGCTATACAGAGATATGAGAGATAGACTATAAGTAGTATATCAGGTCTGTGATTTAGAACTTTCTGAATCTTCTTTAAAGTTTTGAATAATCTTTTATATATCAGTTCTATCATTTCTAGTTGACATATTATTATAATGCTAACATACATGCTTATACTGATATATACAATACATTGTTGTTAGTACTTGTTAGAGATGTATGTCTAACAGAATCGTTTAATAAAGCTTTATATATAACTTTTCTAATATTTTTTAATTAAAAAATGTGGTTATGATGATATAATTTTAATTAAAAATTTTTGCACTGTGTGAATGCTTGTTAGAAACAAAGATTTGTCAAGATGACAAAGTAAAAAGAATGGAAATCAGAAGTAATTGTAAAGGTCTTAGGTTTTGTATTTTTTGTCTAACAGGAAAATTGAATAGGGCCTGAAAAAAAATTGAAAATATTTTAAAAAATTTTTGGCAGGTGCTGATAATTGGGTATAAAAAAACCTCCCCGTAAATGTTTTGGGAGGTTGGGAAGTGGTGTAGGGGTGGTAGTTAAAGTATCTTAACCTCTATATTGTAGCAGAATGGATAAGAGAGTAAATTCTGTTTAATACTTTCCACATTTGTTAACCTTTCTTTTATTTTTTCTATTTCCTGATAATCAGTATTTAACCCAATCTGAGTATTTAAATTTTCTATAGAATGATTAATAGTTTTTATTAGTAGCTGTAATTCGTCTGAACTAAGAGTATAGAATTCGTTCAATCCAATATCCTTCCACTGCATAGCTGAAGCTTCACTAAACCATCTACTAGGTTGATCCTTATAAAGAATATCCTGCCAATTATTATTGTCGTTAACCCATTTTAAAAAATTATTTTGTTCATCATCTGTACCTTTTGATACACCAAAATTAACAATAGCTTTTGCATATCCTGTTTTAAAATTTCCATTATCTGATACTAGATTTTCATAACTGTTATACATGGTGTTTAAAATAGTTTGGTTGTGATTAGTTAACCATCTAATAAAGTAAAAATCAGTCTACATTAGAATACCTACTTATCAGTTTTTTTCTTTTTATCCACCTATCTAAAAAAACGGTCTACATTAGAATAGGTAATTAACCAGTATTGGAAAGTTGAAAAAATGGATTAACATAAAAATAAATATATGTTTTAAAAATCGGTCTACATTAGGGTATCTCCTCCTCTTTTCTTCTATTCTAATGTAGACTGGTTTTTAAAATCCTTAATAATTACTATCCTTTTATATAAAATAATTGTCTTAATAGAGGAACTAACAGAAAGTAGTTACTATTTATTAATAAGTGATTTCAACGGAATCATTTTTTCTATTAAGAGTTTAAAAACAGTCTGGTAAGGGTAGCTCCCTTACCGGAGTGTTTAAAAAAGAATGACTCAAATAGAAAGGATTTCAAAAAGATCATTAAACTTTTATAGCCATAGTCGCTAAAATAAAAAAAATAGAAAAAATGAAAGTACTTGAAAAAGAAAGATCAATCGTATTTTACGATACTCAAACCTGTAAATCTGGATCTCCCATTACTACTTGATTCAGCAAATGAATTTGAAGTAGCTAAAAATCAAAAAATTCAAAAAGATACCTACACCGTTAATAATTCAATTGTAGGTGAAAAAAAGTTTGACGTAGTTAAAGGTGCTGTTAAAATCAAAGCAAAGACCTTTAAGAAGCACTTACCCAAACTTTATTACATTCTCCACATTATTCAGAATCAAATCATTAATAATTCTGAATACTCCCACAATTCCTATGTTAACCTAGATTCCCAAATTCTTAAAGGGATATTGGGTAGTGAATACAGGAAATACCTTAATGTTCTGTTATATCTGAATGTCATTGAATCGAATGAATCATATTATTATGGTACAGATATAGATAATTATAGTAAGTCTTACCGATACACTGAGGACTATAGAAAGGCAAATAAAGAAGTATATAAAGTAGATGATCCCAAAGGTCAGATAATGAAAAATGCTTCAAATGTTTGGGCTAGGAAAACTCAGAATTTAGTTAAACATCAGGATCATATTCAAAAGCTTCATAGTGAGTTCACCAGCTTACTAAATAACTTTGATAGTGATAATGCTTATAAATATATAAATCACTGTAGAGGTCTTGAAATACCCGTAAAAGACAAAGTTATAAGTAAAGGTAAGTTCTACTTTGTTGAAAAGAACAGAACATTCAACGATGAAATTCAGAAGGATTATAAACAGAAGGTAGCAGCTATATCAAATAATGAATCTTACTTCAAGTCTGATGCTGTAAACCGTATCCACAATAATTTTACTGAGTTACCTCGAATATTGGTCCCATTTATTAAGGATCATAGCGGTTACTCTATGATTGAATTAGATGCATCAGCTAGTCTAATATGTATCCTGTATAGAAATCTGGTAAAGTATAAGGAAAAATATAAAAAAGAAGGTGTTATTAAAGATATGGGATCATATGATTATGAACTATCATTGCTTAACCACACCTTAAGTTACACCCCTGATCAACCTAATAAAAAGGATATATATAATTTAATCCTGTCAAAAATAGATCAACCTGAATGGACTAGAGACGATGTAAAGGAAAGAATGTTCTCTACCTTCTTATTTCAGGTTAAAGAGAAAGACAGTACTATTAAAACAGCTTTTTCATCACTGTTTCCACTGATCACCAAGGTAATTGTACATATCCGTAAAGGTGGTCATGATGTATTTTCACGTGATCTTATGAAACTTGAATCAAAAGTCTTTCAAAGCATCTGGAAAAGAATTCCTGTTGAAGTTGATGGGTGTTCCTGGATACCTAAACACGATGCAATCTTAGTTGATAAGTCATCATCAGAAGAGGTCAAAGCAATTATGATAGAAGAATTATCAATTTTTACAGGGCTAAAAGCCTGGGTAAAGGATAAGGATCATCAACAAACATATGATGAAATAATACAAAACCTTGAATCTATGAAAGGATATTCATCTATGAAAAAAGTTGAATATCAAAGCAAAGTTTCTAGCAATGTGACAGAAGATATGAGACTTGAAAAGCGTATTGAAAGATTAGAAAAAGCGGTTAATACTGAGATAGATGAAAATGATTTATTTGATACTATATACAAGCAGTCAAGTATCGAACAATTAGAACAGATTAACGTAAATAAAAATAATACAAATGATATGAACATTAACCAAAACCAAAAAGAAGAAGTAGAACTTAGTGATTACGACAGTGATCAGGATACAGTAGAAGATATTTCAAATACGTTTGAGCGGAAATATGATCCTGTAAAAGGATATTATTATGAAGGTTATTCCCCGAACTTAGCTAAGATTGAGAACCCTGATACGCCTCTTGATTCAATAGAATTGAATGGTTCTGAAAGATGGTATCTCTATGAGATTATGCTCGATTATTATAACGGGATTTCAAGTTTCACCTGGGATTTTACAAGGAATAGAATGATTGATCGTGATTCGTTCTTTGGCTTAATGTCAGATCCTGATCACCACACTAAGATTAGATTCAATAAAAATATTATGGAAAATGTTCGTGATATAATTTTACGTGCAAAACAAAAAGAATTGGCTGTAGCATAAAAAGTAGGGGGAGTACCAAAACGTACACCCCCACAATTTTTTATAAAATACTTTCTTCCAAAAATGGAATATAGGTAAGGGTGTGTCAATTTTGGGACACCCCTGTACGAAAATGTACGGGGTTAACTTTTTAACACCTGTGAATATTATTTAGAATCATTATAAATTACATAATTATATAAAATTTTTCTCCCTGATTATCAGATAGTTAGAAAATATTCAAGGTCAATATATTAAAATAAAGAGTTTTTCTTGAAGTCGCTTCTATTTATTAATGAGACGACAGATTGAAAAACTTTACAGCTTTACGCTGTCGGGCAGTTAGGTTTCTTCGTCGTCTCCCTTTCTGCCCGTTTTAATTTTATTTAAAATTTAAAGACGATGAATTATGTAACAAGTCAAACAGGTAGTACTGATCTAGTCTACCACACTTCACCACCACAGGAACAATTACTTTCTGGAAGACAACTACACGCTGAACTCAATTCAAATAAGGACTTCACTACTTGGATGAAGTATCAGATAGACCGCTTCAACTTAGAAGAAGGAAGAGATTATATAGTAACCTCCATAGATGGAGGTAACCCTAACGGTGGAAGAAAAGAGTTAACAGAATACGGTTTAAAATCTATCACTTATCAGTTAATTAAATCATCTGATACCGGAACGGAGGGAATGCGTACAAGATGCGAACTAATATCAAAAGCAACTGAATATGATAAGTTAATGAATTCTGCCTCCCTTTTTCAAAACCCTGAATTCTTTAGAAGTATAGCAAACACACTTGAAGAAAATCAAAAGCTTACTTACCAGAATCAGCAACTAGAATCTGATAATAAAAAGATGCAGCCAGCCTTTGAATACTGTCAAGATGTAAAAAATACGGATGATCTATTCACCATTCAGGAAGTTTCTAAGCTATTAAATTTTAAAGGGGTAGGTCCCAATAAACTCTTTGAAATCCTGCGAAATGAAAGAATCCTGCAAAGTGGTAAATACAAAAATCAACCTTATAGTAGTGTAACAGACCGTTTTATTCTAAGAGAATATGAGTTTTACGGTAAAGATGATAAGGTTAGAATAGGACACAGGACTTACGCAACAATGAGAGGTAAGGCTTACTGCTCAAAACTGCTCAAAAGATTAGGATACACCCAGAAACATAAAAGCAATTAATGCCAAAATTCACGGCAAACATTAAAAAAGAAGAAAAATTAATAAACTAAAAATGAAAAATTATGAAAAAAATGGATTACAATTCCTGATTAAAGAAGATGATCTATACGTTACAGCTGATTCAGTTTTCAAAAAACTGGGTTACGACAATTCCAATAAACAAAGATGGTTTCAAAAAAATATAACTGAAAAGTACAATAGGTTTGATGACTACTTTTTTGATGAAAAATTAGGTCTATGTGTTCAGGTTGAAGTTATGGAAGAAGTTTGTATAGAGAGAAAATATAACATAGCAAAAGCAAGTGCAATTGCTGATCAATTAAGTACCGAGTATCATAATTTCATCAAAAATCATGACTGGATAGAAGATTCTGATGATACTTTTTACAATGAAAATCTTCAGCCAAAAATTTCTGAAGCACTTGAAAATATTCAACCGAAAAAAATTGCAGCAGTAGATTTCAAATTGTTTGAACTCCCTGATAGACTTGTGATCAACGGCAAAGAATATGTCAGCAAAGAAAGTGTAGAGAAAGATTTTGTAGAGGCATCGATGAAATTAGAAGCTATGAAAAATTTGCTGGAAGCATGAGATATATACTAATATATATGATAACAATCCTGTTATTGTTCAACATGTACGTGTCTAATGTGTATAGTTTTGAAAGGAATTATGAAGTGCTGCGACTTCACATAAAAAAGCAAAGTAAAACAGAGATTAATGTTTAATTTTTTTAAAAAGAAAAAAGATAAATACTTCTTCAGACAACACACTTCAGAATTTTGGAGAAATGAAAATCCTGTTATAGCTCAAGATGAAATAGTAATAGATATAGATAGTGATTGTATCAAAATCGGAGATGGAAAAAGTAAATGGAGCGAATTAATAGGTGTAAAATGGATATCCGCAAAGGATTTGAAAAACGTCAAAAAAAGATAACACACTATTTATAATTGTTAATCTCAACCACCTCCCCGATAAACATTTGAGCCAAAAAAATGTGGGAGGTTTTTTTATTGAACAAAAAAAAGTCTGGGGAAAAAATAAAACCCAGACTTCTTAAACAATAAACTAATACACTTAAAATAACCTTATGACTGATGTAAATATCAGCACCCCCTGAATAATATACCCACCATTTTTCCCTTAAAAATTACGCTGTAAGCAAACATCAAAGCCATGCTATTTATATAAAAATAGGTAATTGGCTAAGATAAAATTACGAAGAGATACCTCAGCAAACTGGCAAAGTATTAACCCGATTTTGCTAGAAGGGGAAATAGGAATTGTCACAGATACAAACCCAAAATGCATAAAAATCGGTGATGGGTCAACGGCATGGAATTCACTGGATTATGCAATTCTTTCAGATAATTCTATCACTACTCAATATATACTTGATGATGCAATCACTGAGGTAAAACTTGATCCTTCTGTTCGTACAAAACTTAACGCATCAGGATCTACTTCAGGTGCTAGACCTCCTGTCACATCAGGTTTCACAATCACTTCAGGAAATAGCAGCACGTACAACGGGAAGTACGATATCTTCACAAACACAGAAGATATCACAATTACTATATCATCAGCGTTAGGAAATTTTGACTACGGAGGAAAGCGAAAAGGTTCGGGACAAATATTCATAGATGGTTCTGTAATTAACTTTGATAATGGAGTAGAACAGTTACTAGTTGAACAGGATGGTTTGTTCTATATATATTCTTATAACCCTGTTTCTGAATCTTACGGTTACGAAGGGGATTTATCTGGTAATACAGCACCTACCAGCAATCCTTCAATTATCGGCACAATCAAAGAAGGTGAACAATTAGTAGCGGAAGCAGGGTACTTTGATGCTGAAGGGGATGCAGCTGGAACGCATTTGTACAGATGGGAAACAGCAAGCACAGGAAGTACGGGAACTACAACACTTGAAGCTACAACTCAGGCTTTCACGATTCCTACAGGTAGTACATATGCAGGAAAATTAATTCGTCTTGGTGTACAAACTTTTGCTCAGACAGGTGTAGAAACTTCAGGGAGTTATACTTATACAGAGTTTCAAACTATTGCAGAATCTACTTCAAGTAACTTATTAGAATATACAGACATAAGTAATGTAAAGTTTGCGTTCACAAGTTTGCAAAATGTCTATCAAGATTCAGCAGCTACAACACCCGCAATTGTTGATTCGACTAGTGTACAATCAGTGAAAGATCTTGTATCAGGTTTCACAGGTACAGAAGCTACAGAATATCCTAGCTATGTAACATCAGAAGGTTCAAAAGCGGTTCGTTTTACGGGTAGTCAATTTCTGAGTTTTGGAGACATTATCGATGAGATAGTCAACATGCAAACGACTACGAACACATTCGATATTGTTGCCTTGTATAAGGTGAATGACAACACACAAACTAACGTGTTGCTTGAAAAATACGATGGCACAGACGGATTTCAGTTCAGACCGAATGGTCGCCATCGCATAAGTCTTGCTAGAGGATCAGCAAATGAATTCAATAATCAGACAAAAACGGTCCAACCTGGGGGAAATCCTCCTGCGGATAACTATGTGACAGGACCTTATCTAGTAGCTTCAAAAGTGAATCTTGCCTTAGCAGGTGACAACAAACAGCAGTTGTGGCACTGGGGAATCGAAATGGCTACTGGAGAATTAGGCGGTCCTGCTACAGGTGTTAGTAGTGGTACAGATGCACCTTTTACTTTCGGAAATGGAGGTCCGATAAATATGGATCTTTTCGCAGTTGCTATAGGCCAAAACCTTAGTACAGCTGAGATTCAAGCCTTAGAAGGTTTGATGGTTCACGAGCACAATTTCCAGAATAAGGTGATAGAAGGTTTCCCTATCCTTCCTGTAGGACACCCTTACAAAAATAACGCCCCTCTAAAATCTGATCTCGGTCTATAATGCATCCGATACTACTTGAAATAATCAGAAATAGAGAAAGCTCAACTGTGCAATTACCTAGTGCTCCTGCCGGAATGACCTTGCAAGGTGGACAAGGGAAAATTGTAATTTCTTGGAGTGGAATTCCCGCTGGTGTGACTAATAGAGTAATAGAAGCAAGTCTTGATGCTTCTAATTATTCTGTAATTGCTAGTGTCCAAAATGGAGATTTCACACTGAATGATACAGCATTCGAGTATGTAGGATTAGCGGATAATACTACTGTTTATATCAGGATGCAAGATCAAAATGAACACGGTTTTGGTCCTTACAACACTCCTGATTTTGCTGTAACTAATGAACCTGTAGATCCACCTGGAGAACCGTTAGGCGGATTCAGTGACACACAACTAATTGATGCTTATATCTCTAATAATGAAAGTGATGTACTTGTCTTACAGTTTGATGATACTGTCAATCTGGGCAACTGGGTAAATAATGATTTGTATTCTATCGATCTCAAAGGTGGGTGCTGTCGGGTTAAGAATTATATCAATGGATCAGGTACAAATACATTACGTTTCAGACTTAGTGATCACGCACTTCCTGATGATGAATTTGAATTTTTCTACAGGCATGAAGTAGGCAGTTTGACAAGTAATGGTGGTAAGGTTAACACACAAAATTTTACTGTTGATAATCAGACAACTTCATATCAGGGTACAGGTACTATATATTATATAAGTGAAACCGGAAATGATGCAAACAACGGTCTTTCACCTGGAACGGCAAAAAGAAATTATTCAGCTGTACAAAACCTGTTGCAAGCTGGGGACTACGCACTATTCAGAAGGGGAGACAGTTGGACAGGGACAAGAATTCTTTTCAATCGATCAGGAAATGCGAATCAGTATATCACTATAGGCAGTTATGGAACAGGTGCAAAACCTGTAATCAGCGGAATAGGAGGTCAATCAGTAGTAGAATTCACTCGTAGCTATAATGCTGTTGCTGACTTAGAAATAATCCATTCAGGTGGAAAAGGTGCTGTGCATTATGTCGGCTCTGAAAGATGTATTACAAGCAACTGTACAATCACGAGGAACGGTGGAATAGGTGGTTTAGGAATCCTGTTTGCGGAAAGGGAAAGTGGTACTATATATCCTATTGTGCTTCATAATACTGCTTTACGATTTTCAAATTGTATTCGTAGTAGTGGTGCGGATGGAACAAATCGAGGTACTCGTACAGATGATGGTACTCCTACTGGTGAATTTCTTCATCAAGTTCAAGGTGGTAGAATTCATGGGAATCTCGTAGGTGACAATCCTGGGACAAATCTCGATGGTATAGGTGTCATGAGAGGCGATTACAACGGTATTGTTGTACAATATAATACTGTACGAAATTGGGGGGATGATGGATTCGATCACTTTGCTGGAAGGAATATTATTAATCAGTACAATACAGCAATTAACCCTAATAACGGTTCTGTAAATGCATTTAAAATTGGTGGTTCAACAGGTAATTTTGATGCAGACAACGGAGGTGTAAGAGGTGCTCAAGCAAAGAATGTCATTTGCAGATATAACAAAGCACTAGGTCATTCAAATGCGAATGATGGCTATAATGTCATCAATTTGAACGATGGAAGATCAGCAGAAATTTACGGAAATCTCATTGTTGGCTGTACCCAAGGAACTGGTATAAAATTGGGTCAAAGTGGTGTAGACTATATACACGTATATAACAATACAATTATCGAGTGTAGAAGAGGAATGGAAAGTTGGGGCTTGGATGGTAATACTAATCAGGTACAAATCTATAACAATATCTTTCACAGCAACGGTAATCCTGATGGTTATGATATGAGTTGTAGCCTGGGAAATGGAAACGGGGATCATGTAGGAAGGAACAATATTTTTTGTAATGGTTCAGGTGGTGGTGCTGGATATACAGGACAGGGAGACATTAATAATGTAAGTCTTACTGATCTATTTGTAGATCCTCAAGCAAACGGTAGTGGAGATTACACCCTAAAAGCTGGTAGTGTTGCGATTAATGCAGGATTCAACATTGCAGGATATACTAAGGATATTAATTCATTCACGGTTGATCAGATAGATATAGGTTGTCATGAATATCGATCAGGAGAACTTGTATCTACTACTATTCATCTATGTGGTGATAGTACTGTGAATTTGAATTCTGGTGGTAAGCATGGTTGGGGAGAATATTTCGGTAATTATGTCAATGCTAGTGCAACTGTAAATAATAGAGGTGACTCTGGAGAAAGTGCTGATTCTTTCTATGAACTGTTTTGGAGTGGTGGTGCTAATCCTGTAAGAGATCAAGTATCAGCAGGTCACTATGTACTGTTTCAGTTCGGACATAATGATCAGTACAGCGAAACAAAAGGCACTTCAACGGCTGTAATGGCAAATAGGTTAAGAAGTTTTGTCGATGAAACACGTGCTAGGGGAGGTAATCCAATATTGGTTACTCCTGTAGAAAGGATGATTGCACCTTCTTTCAACAGTCATGGTAATTATGATGATACTGTAAGAAGTGTAGCAACTGAAAAGAATGTTGTTTTACTCGATCTTCAAGCACTTAGTCAAGAGACTTTCTTATATCTATACTCGCAGGATGGAACAACAACTATTGCTAGTGACTTCGCTTCTAGTGATTCCCCCCCTTCGGGACCTGACGAAACGCATTTTTCTGCTAGTGGTGCTGATAGAGTTGCAAGAATGGTTCTGAGTTTGATCAATGCAAGTGGTAGTAATGTGAAACAATATATGAGCAATCAGAATTTCACCTGGAACAAAACTAATTACGCATAGTAGAAAAAGGTCCGGCTCAAACCACGACACCGGACCTCTACTCACTTACGCTGTATATATGTAACTAACTATGCGTTATAAAGGTATATTTATTATTTGAATAATACAAATTTAATTTGAAGTAAAAAAAGGCTCGAACTATATGAACGAGCTTTTCTAGATTGTTAAGTTGTGTAAGAATATGCATAAAGGTAAATCAAATATTGTAATAATACAATTTATCCGTTTTTTGCTTCTAGAATTTTTTGTAGATCACTTTCGGTAATGAATTTTCCTTTAGCTTTTTCATTACCTACATTTTTTACATCTATGTTTAGTTTCTTGATATAATTCTTCAGGGTGTTAAGAGATATTTGATTATCAGGGTTATTAACTACCTCACTAAAAGAATAGAATCTTTCCATAATCTTATTTTCATCAGCATACTGTATAATATCCTGTATATCTTGATCAGAGATATTACATATATAATCATATACTTTCCCGTTAATATGATTACTCAGAACAGGAAATGACTCAGCTATCATTTGAATAAACCTTCTTACCGAATCCTTTCTATCAAAAACAATATTATACACTTTGAAGTGATCCGAATGCAGAGTAAAAAATATCTTCAAAAAATGTTCTGCTTCCTGTCTGTTCAAATGAAGTAAATGATTAGTTAATAATCTAGCTGCAAGTACTTGTGATATTCCTGAATCAACATATACCGAATCGTAAAAGAATTCAAAGTTCTGTGCTATAGACTCGTATTTTTTCATTACTCAGCTTTCTTAATTGAATTGTAAATTTCCTCATGCTTCAAATTCCCTTTCACCATTGCAGCAGTAGATTTGTACTGATACCTACTTCTTGCTTTTGATCTATGTCCAGTTGCAAGTCTACTAATTGCTTCATCGATCTGACTTTCATCATCAATACTTACTCTCGTTTGTCTAGCCATTTTGCTAGTGATATGATCACAGAATCTTTTTCTTTCTATCATCTTTATATTCCTATCAGCATCAAAATATTTTACTTCTATTTCGTGATCCCATCCCAGCAATTCAGCTAACTTTTTTAACTGGAGGTTTATGTCTTTAGCAGGTTTACGTTTAGGTAATTTACCATCATTCCGTTTTAGAATTTCAACTCCATAACTCAGGATAGGAATGTCTTTATGTTGTTTTTTGTTTTTTTGCTCGAAGTAATTCAGTAACCAAACTTCTCTAGCTTCACCATCTATCATCATGTATTCCTTCCTTATGTCATCCTGTTTAATTGCTAGGTAGTCATGAACTCGTAGTCCACCCATCGACACCATAAGTACAAAATGATCTCTAGTAACCCTTAGATGTGATTGTTTAATATCAAACTGATCAAAATTAAATAAGTCCAAAAACATACCATAATCCAACCCTATAGGATCATCAAACAAAACATCTGGTTTTAGGTCTTGGATATCCTCTTTTATCTCCATCACATATTGTTTAATTTTCCTGTTTCTCCTATTATATTTTTTGATAGTATTGAACACTCTACCCAATCTTGACATATAAGATTCAATTGTACTTATCTTATCAAGATGCTTAGATATGTAATCATAAAAACCTTCTAACCATTCAAAATCTATATCCTTTAACTTTGCATTTTTGTCATATAGCTCGACGTAATTCCTGACATTTTTCTCTGACTTTCTAGTGTTCTTGTTTGAAATATTATTCAAATGAATGTCGCACCAATCAATTAATTTTTGATCAAAAAATGATTCCTCATCATTAGTACTTCTCTTTACTTTTTCAGCACGTTCCTTTTCAATCTCCAATGCTTTTTGCATCTCCACACAGGTAGGTTCTATTCCATTTTCAAGCAGAGATTTTTTCACTTTTTCAAGTCGATCAGATTCAGCTTTGAGGTAAGCATTTAGGGATTCATCTGTTTTGGAGATCCCCAAATCTTTTATCCAATCATTTTTACTTACTCTGAAATTTGTAGGAAACCTTAAACGAGAAGGTTTGCCTGGGTGACGATATTCTATTACTACTTGCTGTTTACCTTCAGCATTAACGAAACTTAGAAGAATTGCTTTTACATAGCCCATAATCAATAATATTTACCGTTTGAAGCTCATTAATACAGGATTAATACACGAATACTAATACAGTATTAATACAAAGAACGGCATTTTATTGAAAATGACATAGTAAAAATGCTAACAAAATTTAAATAATTATAATTGTTGACAAAAATATAGTGTCATATTCTGTCAAAAAACCAATTGGCGGATTCCTGCCGGGACCACAAAATCCCCTTGTAAACATTTTGTATGCAAGGGGTTTATTTTTGCCTCACTTCCTGAATTTCTCTAACACCGATTATTAGCAAAAGTAGTTTCCCATGTCTCATGAATACCATTTCAACGACACCCATAACGCAACATACTTCTAAAAGCCATTTACCGATACCTCTACTATTTCTGAAATGCTCATTGCTATCTACTTTATTGTAAATAGCAGGAAGGTGAAAAACAATATTTGCTTTCGTAAATGGTAGCACAAGTGATCATAATAGGAATCTGAATATTATATAAAAATTCCAACTATTTTTGTAATAATTTATTTACATAACAAAGCATTCAATTTTTAAAATTTTAAAAAGACATTTTTTTATAAAAAATCTTAAATAATTTTAATCAGCCATATATGCCTGAAAAATAATGAGTTACGTGAAACTATAAAGCTAAAAGTTTAAAACATAATTCCTTTAAAACTTTCGGGCCTATAAATTGACTTTTTGTTTCGACGCAGAATCAGCAAATTTGTATATAAGCAATTAACTATACTAGTGTGAGTTTTTTCACAACTTTGTATTAACAATTTGCTTTCGTATTTGAAAAGGATAATAAGCAGGACAGAATTGCTTTGAAGATATGTAGTTGAGTATAATTCTTACTACAAAGAAAAACCAGCATGGTAGGAACATGCTGGTGAGTTTAATTTTTAACTAAAATTTAAATTACCTGTTATGAGTAATTTCAATTTACCGGAAATCACAGCACTGTTACTAGCAGTAGCTGCGGTGATCCGCGCGATATCACGCTTTCGCAAATTAAAGTAGCGTGAATTTGAACAGCCCCGAGGTTTTACCTTGGGGTTTTTTGTCATACAGTGTATAACATTGGACATCAACGTATGACAATGTATAACAACGTAAAACTGGGTAAAACTGAGTAAAAAAGCAAAATTATTTTATGTAAAAAGCTAAATAAATTATGCAAAATGCTTAATAAATTGTGCTTTTTAAGTGATAAATTAGTTATTGCTGATTCTATTCTCTGACAATTTTTCAAGCCCCTTTACTAACCTCTCTTCATGTGTTACTAGCTTTTTCTGATACAGAAAACTTATTCCAGTAATAAGGGGCTATTTCTACTGAGGTACCCCTAAATCTGTATGCATAATGTAGTGATTGATGAGGTCAGAGATAGAATTTTATCTACCGCATTGAGCTTGATGGCTTCATTTGTACCAAATACTTCCCAGCTTTGCTCATCTTAACTTCTACACAAGCATTTTAACTTCTTTCTTTAAACCTTCAAACAAAAAGTTTTTTCAGCGATTATGCTTTGGTAATCCTTGTAAAAACTACCTTTACCTATCGCTAACCTATCTTATCTATGAGTTTGTATCCATACTTCTCTCTTCAGAACTTAATATTGGGGCTGTTGATATTCCTGGCGGCCTGTACCGCCACTTCTACCAATTTCACCGGTTCCTGGAAAAGTCCTGATCTGGATAAACAAAAGAGCTACGACAATATTTTTGTGGCTGCTCTTACTCAGAATATGAACGCCAAAGAAATTGTGGAAGGAGAGTTAGTGGCTCTACTGGAGCAGCAAGGCATTAACGCGACTACCAGTCTAAGCTTATTTCCGAATAACTTCTCAGCAGAGCATGCCAGCGATAAAAGGCTGATTCTGGACAAAGTAAAGGCTAATGGTAATGATGCTATTCTGGCCATATCATTGGTAGACCAGACGCATGAGAATCGTTATGTAGGAGGAAATGATACCTATGCTCCTACCTTAGCTTATGGTTATTACGATAACTTCCATACCTACTATTCTTATAACTACAACCAGATCTATACACCCGGCTATTACTCTCTGGACAAAATCTACTACCTAGAAACCAATCTCTATGATGTAGAAAACGAAAAGCTGTACTGGTCTGCCCAGTCCGATACGTATAATCCGGGTGACATAGAGTACTTTGCCGAAGATTTTTCCAAAGCTATTATCGCTCAGCTGAAAAGAGAAGGCCTGATTGAAGTGGAATAATACTACCTGGGATTATTGATTGAGCAGCGCATAAATCTGATCGGCTACCTTTCCGGAAGAGGGGCGGTCAGCTTCCGGATCTTGAATTCTACCTTCCCGGTCAATCAAAATGTATCGGGGAATTCCGGTCAACATATACTTTTTCCAGATAGAAGCTTCTTCTTCATTCACATCATTATGCATATGTGTGCCGATCAGGTCAGGGTGCTCCTCCAAGTATTCCAGCCAGGCAGACTTATTATTATCTACTGAAACATACAGGAAGCTCACGTCTTCCTCTTCGGCCAGCTCTTGTCGTAATGCTATAGAAGCGGGAAACTCCTCCCGGCAGGGACCGCACCAGGTAGCCCATACGTCTATGTATACCACTTTGCCTTTGAGGTCGCTTAAAGCCAGCCTTTCTCCCTCAGGAGTAGTGCCGTAGAAATCAGGAGCAGGGCTCCCCGTACTGATTGCCATCCAACGATCATACTTTTCTTCCAGTGATGTCAGATAAGGAGAGTTACTGTTATTTTTGAGAAATTGATGATATAATGAATCTATATCAGGAGATATTCCTTTCCTATCCATCCATGAGCTGATATTCCAGGCCAGGAAATAGTCTGAAAATTTAGCCTGATCATACTGGGTACGGATAAGACTATCTATCATGGATGGCATTTGCTTGTGCAAATTTTCCCTTTCCTCTGCACTCGTGCCATAATACAAGGGGTAAGCGACAGTAGCATCCATACTTCGCTGTAACAAGAAGGCGTAGTCAGGCATCTGCTTTTTCATCAGATTTGAGTCGTAGGGGACTCTTTGATACACACTGCTAAAAGCTTCAGGCAACTGATACGCTCCTACCGTTTCGCCATTACTTATGGCTTTCACTACAAAATCATTCTGCAACAAAAAGGCATAACTTGCTTCTTCTTTCAGCACGTCTATCTCATTCCTTTTTTCCATCAGCGCTCTCATCTCAGCATCCATATCCACGCTATCCGCGTACCGCTGAAGGAAGCTATCCATACTATAGCGAATAGAGTCCAGCCGATCTAGAAAAGCCTGCTGTTCAAGCTCCCATATAAACTTCCCTCCACTTCTGAAAAATGGTTGTCTAACAAGAAATGAACCTGCCAGATAATTGTTTACTTCGGCTCCTTCACCTTCAAAACTGAGAGGCTGCTTTGGGGCTGCACCATCTATCGTTATTGTGAGCGAGTCTCCTGGTTCCAGATACAGCTGATTACTCTTGAGCTGCTCTTGCTCTGTCAACTGATAATCCAGTATCGCAAACAGTCCATGCGCCAGTTTCATGTCCATCTCGCCTTTTCCCAGTGAATCCAATGTCACTTCTGCCAGGATATTACTTTTACCGCTAAGCATATCAAAAGTCAGCACCTTTACCGTATCTGAGGCCAGATGCTTCGCCTTTACATTGATATATACTGACTGCGTATCAGTTTGCCTGCTTCGCTGGTCTTCTTGACAGGCATAGAAAAATAAGGAGACAGCTAGTGCAAGAAGAGAGAAGAGTGAATTTCTCATGATCTAAAATTAAATTTTACCCTACTTAAAGTAAATTATTAAGTATAAGATAAATAAATCATGAGATATTCACAATTAATCAATTATCATTCGGCCATAGCTCCTTAAATTCATCTGCTTTCCCCAGGTATTCATAGCGCTGCAAAGCAATAGGTACGTTGCCATTGACCATCAGGAAGTCATGGAAATTGCGTAAGCTGAAGTTGTCTCCCTGCTGTATTTTGGCATCAGCCAGAAACTTCATGATCTGTATTTTGCCTATCTGATAAGAAATTGCCTGTCCCGGGGTGAGGCTGAAGAAACCTGCTTCTTCTACCGCTGTTTCCCTATCCATCGGTACAATGGTTTCCAGATAATTGGCGGCTTCAGGAATATCATAATTACCTACTGCCAGATTCACATCTATATCTACCCGCAGGGCACGCAGCCGCATAAAGCTGTACATGATTTCCCGGGTGCGTGGTCGGTCATCCAGTAAACCAAACTGCAATAACATTTCCTCTACATAGAAACCAATTCCCTCAATAGGGCCGGAGTCAAAGAAGCGGCGGCGGATAGGGTTATCATTCTTCCACGAACGTACCAATTGAAAATAATGGCCGGGCACACCCTCATGAATGATGATAGGGCGAGGGTCCTGCGCTATGGCTTTGTAGAAATAAGGCAGATCCCAGGAAGGATCACGGATATAGCTTACGCCATCAATATCCAGCCGCGATTCTGAGGTAAGGTCGTCTGTAACGCCCATATGGGCAAGAGGAGCCAGATAGGGGGTGAGTTCTTTATTGAGGTAGTGATTCACATCCTCAGGCACGCTCATGATATTCATCTCTTCCATAAAATCCCTGATTTCCTGCTCCTGCTCTGCTTCTTTGGTAATCTGTGCCTGGGCATTCTCAAAAAGTGTGGGGGCAGGTTCATCCACATTGCGCATCTGCTCAAACACATCAAAAGCTACCGAACGGCTCCATTCCATCGCTCCCATAGTCAGCAGTTCTTCGGGCGTAAAAGGTATGAGCGCAATGTTCTTCAGAAAGTAGTTATAATTTTCTCTGCCGACCTCAAAGGATTGGGCCATCTCCGGCATCTCTTTTTCCAGCCAGTCAGCGTAGGCAACCAAGGCTTCAGTAGCAGCTTGAGTAGCCTTGTCCAGTTTTTTGTGGTAAGATTTATCAGCCACCTGCTGAAGCGCCTCATTCATCTGCCGCATCTTTTGATCAATACCTTCCAGATTATTTAAGGCGATCACCGCTCCTCCGGCAAAAGGCTCGGTCAGATTAGTATGTGCATATTCAAGCGTAGTGGGAATAGATTGGAGGCGGAGAATTATCTCTTCCAGGCGGGCATCATCCATTTCTGTATGTAAAACCAAGAGTTCAAACAAAACTCCCAGGGTCTGATGCACATAGAAGTCAGGATTGCGGTAGGGGAGGCGCAGTACGTTCAGTTCCCAATTGATTCGCTCTACTGCGGAGTGCAACAGCAAAAAATCCACACTGTCTGACTTATTCCAGCCACTTTGGTCAATCGCATCCAGCGCATTACGAAATCGCTCATAATCCTGATGGTATTGCTGCAGGGCTTCCGGTGAATAATCGGGCACCCAGCCCTTAGGTCGCTCCACCCGGTTAATATCGTCGCCGCTGGCAGGCTGCATTTTGGCACGCCAGGCAAAAAAAGTTTCCCCAAAGCTTTGCAAATCGTCATTGGCGAATGCAAAGAGGGGAAGGAGGGTTAGGATAAGGATTCGGACTAATGTCATATTTTCATGCTTGTAATAAGATTATCAATTTTCAACGCTTATTTGCTTTGTTACTTTTTGTGGCAATGACAAAAAGTAACAGCGCGGCTGCCGCCAAAAAAGTCTAGCCATCCAGGCCGGAAATCTCCGAACGCTTCACCACACATACCAATCACACGCCCGCCGGATATTCAAGCCAACGCACAAAAACTAGCTGTTTAACTATTCATTGTCAAACCAGCTGATGTCGGACTCTTCTACTTGCTGACGGTAATTTTGCCAGGCATTCGCGTAAAAGTCATCTACTGCTTGCTGAAATTCGTCTACCAGTTTTTCAGCCTGTGCCACTAGCGCCTTATCCTGTTCCGAAGGTTTATGTAGTCGTCCCATCAGCGCATATTGTGCATCAGACACACTGGAGTAAGCCGTAGTTTCAAAAGATTGCCAGGCGCCCACCTGCTTCTCCGGTCGCTTACCTCGGGCCTGCTCACTCAAGTGTCGCAATTCATCTTTGATCTGCTGAGAAAGCTTGACTAAAGTATCAGCTTCAGCATAATTCAGGGTTTTTAGCTGGGACTCAATTTGACTAACTGTTTTTTCACTTTCAGTAATTTTATTTAAAGCAGAGCTCAGTTGACTTGTGCTTTTGTCCAGGCGCTTCAGCAGAGCATAGTGCGCGGCATCTACTTCCGACTGATCGCCAAACCGAGGGTCAGGAATGACCTCCACTTCAGTAGTATCTTGGGTACCATCATACGTAATTACTGCCTGATAAGTGCCCGGCAACACAGGAATATCTCTGCTCTCATCAGTCACATAAGCGCCCGGAAGCTGTGCCGCCTGCTCATCCAGTTTCCAGGTGATGTAATTTAGTCCCAAATCCAGTTCCGTTCTACTAACGGTCTGAATAAGATTTCCCTGTGCATCATAGATTTCCGCTTTGACTTCCCTATCGGCAGTGGGTTGCTCAGCGATGTAGAAAGGAATTTTCACCTTCTGGAAAACCCTGTTCTCTCCTTCAAAAGTTGTATGAAAGCCCGTCCAGATATTGCCGGGAGGGGCAATGAACAAGCCTTTCACCTGCACCACCTCATTCAGCGGCAGGGCAGTCAATTGATCATTCAGATTTCCAGCAGCTGCTTCCCGCAGGCTCAGCAGATCGTCTATGATCCAGATCGCCCGCCCGAATGTACCTACGATCAGAGCAGATTCTCTTTCCTGTATGGCCAGGTCCATGGTAGAGACTGCCGGGAAGCCATTCTCAAATTGTGTCCAGTTATTCCCTTCATCCATACTGATCCATAAACCGTTCTCCGTACCCAGAAAAACCAGCTTAGGCTCTACCGGGTCCTGTATCACTGCCAGCGCATAGCCTTTCACATCACTACCATCTACCATACGTTCCCAGCTTTTACCATAATTAGTGGTACGAAAAAGATAGGGCGCATAATCGCCCCGGCGATAATCATTAACGACCATCCAGGCGGTGGCGGCATCATGAGTTGAAGCTTTGATCTGGGCAATCCAGCTACCTTCCGGCATACCTTTTACATTGGCAGTTAGGTTTTGCCAGCTTTGTCCGCCATCCTGTGTCAGTTGTACCTGCCCATCATCAGTGCCTACCCAGACGATTTCCTTCTCCAACGGACTGGGAGCGATCGTCAGAATAGCATTGTAAAACTCCGCCCCTGAAGCATCTATCGTTAGCCCCCCATAGTCCTGCTTTTGCTCTTCAGGATTATTAGTGGTGAGATCGGGAGAGATAATTTCCCAATTGGCGCCCTTGTCAGTAGTTTTGTGCACAAACTGGCTGCCATAATAGGCGGCATCCTGATTCCAGGGGTCCCGTGCAAAACCAGCATTCCAGTTGAAGCGAAGGCGAGTATCCAAGTCGGTAGCCTGCGGCTTGATACTCTGGTAATACCCCGTAAGCTTATCGTAGCGGAAAAGATCGCCATTCTGAGCCGTACCATAGCCAAAACGAGAATTGGCCGAGTCGGGTGAAATATAAAACCCATCACCTCCCACCAGATACTGCCAGTAGAGCGTGCGTATGCCTCCTCTTTTCCACACATAACCTGGCCCCGACCAGTTGCCATTGTCCTGCATGCCGCCATACACATTATAGGGCATATCATTGTCCACATTGATATGGTAAAACTGTGCCACCGGAATGGTCTCGGGAAAATACCAGCTCTTCCCATGATCGTGGGTGATGCCCAGCCCCCCATCACCACCAATGATAAAAAAAGTAGGATTGTTAGGATCTACCCAGAAAGCATGAAAATCGGCGTGTATGCCTTTGGTCTCATCGGCAGGAATCATAGGAATGGAGTCAAAACTTTGACCTCCGTCATAACTTAATGTGAGGGGCTGATAAATATTGTACAGCCGGTTCTGGTCCTGCGGATCTACCGCTAAGTCCTGGAAGTAGAAAGGGCGGTTGTTGGTATAGCGGGGGTTATCATTGATCATTTCCCAATGCTTTCCTCCATCATTACTGCGATAGAGGGCATTTTTCTCAGCTTCTACTTTGGCATATACTCTCTCAGGATTGCTGGGAGCAACAGCGATACCGATACGCCCCAGTTCTCCGGCAGGCAGACCGTTTTCTTCACCCAGTTGCTGCCAGTTTTTGCCTCCATCATAAGTCACATATAGACCAGAGCCGGGGCCGCCGGAAGTGAAGCTGTAGGGAGTTCGCCTATGCTCGTACATAGCCGCGAATATTTTGTTGGGATTTTCAGGGTCCATCACCATATCCGCCACACCCGACTGCTCATTGGTATAGAGAATTTTCTCCCAGCTTTCTCCACCATCAGTCGTTTTGTAAACCCCTCTATGTTCACCAGGCGTAAAAGGATCACCCATCACGCCTACATAGACTATGTTGCCATCATTAGGGTCAATGAGGATACGATGGATGGTTTTAGATTCTTTTAATCCCCTAGATTGCCAGCTTTCTCCACCATCCATACTTTTGAATAAGCCCTGGCCCAGGTTCATGGAGTTGCGGGGATTGCCTTCACCAGTCCCTACCCAAACTACAGCGGGATTGTCCTGCTGCACCGCTATGGCACCTATGTTCATGGTCGGCTGATCGTCAAAAATACTTTTCCAGGCCGTGCCTCCATTCTCAGATTTCCATACCCCGCCGGAAGCAGCCCCCACATAAATAACTTTAGTAGGATGATCTACTACCGCATCAATAGCGGTAATTCTCCCGCTCATATTGGCCGGCCCGACGTTGCGGATATTGAGGTTTTTGAAATATTCGGGTCGAAAGGTTTGGGCGTGGGTAAGGCTTAGGCTAACAAACAGAAACAGAATTAGTAATACATAGTAAGGTTTAAGAGACATTAGTATAGGTCTTATTTTTAATCTTTAGTTCATCTTTCACCTTTGCCAAAGTTCGCAACTTTGGCAAAGGTGAAAGGTTAAATATAAGACCAAAATCTATTCAATCATCCATTCCTGGATTTTATTGAGGGAAAGGTTTTGCTGATGAAAATCTTGATATGCCTGCTTTCCTCCAAACCAACTTAAAACGGCATCTCTCTCCAAGCGTGTTTTTCGCTCATCAGTAAAACTTAAAAAAGAAGAATGAGGATAAGCAGCGAGGTCATTAACAAATCCATGCAACACGGGGTTTGCATGTATATAATAAATCAGTCGGGTAAAATATAGCTCACTATCTACTCTTTTTCTGTGAAATGGTTTTTCAAAGAGGGTGCCTGTTCTACCATATACCTTATTGAAGCTTTGCGTATAACAACTAAAAAAACGGGCAAACTGACGGCTTACTACTTTATCCATACTATGGAGACCAAGGTTGACCTTAAGTTTTTCTGTAAGTATATACTCTTCTAAGCTCTCTTGAGCACGTACTCTTATCAGAAGATGAAAATGATTCCCTAGCAGGCAGTACGCAAAAGTTTCTGCAACTGGATCAATAAATAAAGCGTACTTCTCAAGAAAGAATCTGTAGTTTTCTTCTTTGAGAAATATAGTTTCACCGTTTATGCCACGGTTGTACACATGGTAATAATCTCCTGGAAGAAGCGGAATTTCATGCTGTTGCATCTTTGACGATATGTAAGTTGTCTTCAACAGCGTAGTGACAAAAATTATACTCAAATAAAACTTATGAAAATGAGTAAATCAGCAGTAATAGATATCAAGAAGCTGGGCTTTCCCTGGGAAACCAGCGACCCTTTTTTGTTTTGTGTGCATCATGAAGATGCTTACCCCCGCGGAAATAAAGACATGGGTCCTTCTGCCTCACTGGCAGGTAGAAATATTGGTCAGGATTTTAATGGTAAAGATGGCTGGAGCATGTATCATGGTTCTAAAGTTCCCGGCTTTCCAGCCCACCCGCATGTAGGCTTTGAAACTGTGACTATCGTTCGTCAGGGCCTGATTGACCACTCTGACTCACTAGGAGCCGCTGGTCGTTTTGGCGATGGGGATGTGCAGTGGATGACCGCCGGAAAAGGCGTGCAGCACTCAGAAATGTTTCCTTTGTTAAAAGAAGATGAAGATAATCCGCTGGAACTTTTCCAGATCTGGCTCAATTTACCCAAAGCCAAGAAGAAAGCCGACCCTCACTTTGCAATGCTCTGGGGAGATACCATTCCTAAGTATAAAGCGAAAGACGAAGAAGGAAGAGAAACCAGCGTAGCCATAGTTGCCGGTAAAATTGGCGACTTACAGGCTCCTCCACCAGCACCAGACTCCTGGGCCGCTGATCCTGAAAATGAGGTAGCGATCTGGAATATCCGTATGGAAGCAAATGCCCAATGGACATTACCGGCTGCCAAAAGTGCGGTGAACCGTACGCTTTATTTCTTCAAAGGCAGTACCATTGAGGTAGATGGGCAGGAAGTTTCTTCCTACAAATCTATTAAGCTACAGGCCGATCAGGAGGTGAGCCTGAAAAATGGCGATACAGAAGGTCATCTGCTTTTATTGCAGGGAAAACCAATCAATGAGCCGGTAGTGCAGTATGGCCCTTTTGTAACCAACAGCAATGCGGAAGTACAGCAAATCATGCAGGAGTTTCAGCGCACACAGTTTGGCGGATGGCCCTGGCCTTCCCATGAGCACGTACATGCCCGCAACCAAGGGCGCTTCGCCAAGTATGCCGATGGAAAGGTGGTGGAAAAGTAACATACTTGCTTCCTTTATTTATTAAATATTCCCAGGGTCCAAACTCTGGGATTTTTTTATCTATACTTCTCTCCAGTACTTAGGATTATTTCACTTTTATTAAACTAAATAAACCAAACATGCAACAACAAAAGTGTTATTATCGTAAAAGATAGTATTACTATCAAATTAAATAATAAAGCTATGATTTTATCACCTTTTGTTCACCATATATTAGACGGAAAGCAGGAAGAAAAAGCGCTGGCACCTTTACAGCCAATAGCCATGAAAAGATATAGACAAACAAACACCCTTGCGGATATGTCAGTCGGCAGAATACGACGATGGAGCTTACCCTTCCGACGTCCTTTTTCTATATAGCTTATTCAATAAACCAAAATTTGATTACCGATGAAAACTTGTATGTTGACTTACAGCAAACTCATACTGGAAAAGGTAAGCTTCAGTAAAGAGTTGTACGAACGAGAGTACAGAAAAGCCCTCAGAAAGCTTTCTGAAAGTGAAGCACGACAGTTAAAAGAGTGGGCTAATAACAAGAATAAAAGGTTAGCCAATAAATCGGTATCAATGGTGAGTTAATTTGCTATCAACTTTGCCAAAGCTCAAAACTTTGGCAAAGTCATGTTACCTTTTCGCTTCGGCTTCTATTTCCACCAGATAACCTTCGCCTACCAATTTGGCCTGTACCAATGTATTAGCCGGCTGAATATCTTTGAAACGTTCTCCGTGTGCCCGCGCCACTGCTTCCCAATCGTTGATATCATTTACAAATATTCTGGTGCGGTCTACATCTTCTAAGCTACCACCTAAAGATTCTATAGCTCCCTGAATTTTGTCAATTACAAAGTGGGCTTGCGCTGCCGCGTCTTTTCCACCAATCATACGACTACCATGGGTAGCAGTAGTGCCTGAAACGAGAATACGGTCACCACTACGCACTGCCCTGCAATAGCCTGCCATATCTTCCCAAACCGTACCACTAAATATTTTCTTTCTTCCCTGATGCCCATCTACCGCTTCAAATGGAGCAGGAATACTTTCCAGATGATCGCTCAGGTCGCCGGAAGCAGTAAGAAAAGGAGGTTTACGATACTCATCTCCACAGCCGCCGGGAATAGGAGAGAGTGCCGATTGTGCTTCCTGAATTGACTGCAAATCTTCCGTATCCAGCTGGATATCAAAAATACGCTGGTTCTCCGCGATGTGCTCACTTTTACCCAGACGAGCACCCAGAATAATACCGCCTACCGCTGGTTGATTCAGCATAAAATTACTGCTGATATTGGCGATGGAAGCCTGGTGTTTCTCTGCTACCTGATTTACCACTTTGAGCAAATGCTGAAATTTCTTCCAGCCACCGGCAGCATTTACGAATCGCTTATACTTCATTTGTGACCAGGTCTTCAGTTCTTCCATCTTAGGTTCGGGCTTGTCCAGCCACTTCTCCGATAGAAAACCACCTGCTACAGTGCCAAAAGCTAATAGTTTTACGTCATACTGCTCACAAACCTCTGTCATGCTTTGTGCAGCCCGCTGGTCTATGAGCGAGTAACACACCTGATTGGACACAATTTCAATACCGCTGCTCACCGCTATTCTCAAATGAGCAGCATCAAAATTGGTCAGACCGATATGGCGAATCAGGCCTTCTCCTTTTAGCTCCTGCAAGCAGTACAGACAGTCCAACCAGTTGGGGTCGGCATAGTTCCAGGCATGAAACTGCATGAGGTCAATCGTTTCCAACTGCATCCGGCTCATGGCTTTTTGTACCGCCTCCCGCACGTCCTCCTTAGTAGTAGGCCCTGGCTTGGGTACCCACTTGGTCAGGAGTTGTACTTGCTCACCTGTTGCTTGCTGCTTTTTAAAAGTACCGCTGATAATCTCCGCCGACCCATAATGATCAGCCATATCAAAAGTAGTGAAGCCTGCTTCTACATAGGGTTGCATAGCTTTAGCAGTTTCCTCAGGATCAAGCGTAGTTCCGTCTTTTTCCATATCGGCTATTTGCCACAGGCCGGTCAGCACGCGGGAGATTTTCAGGTCGGGAGCGAGTTCGCAGTATCTTTGCATTTATTCGGGAGGAAGCTTGGTAAATAATTGCCGGGTGTTTAATCCCTGCTTTTTTAGTGACGCTAATTTTACGAAAAATATGATGGAAGCCAAGCTCATCACAATAAGCCAGATGGGAGTAGAATGAAAATACCAGGCCTCCGCTTCACTGTTCATATCTTTCCAAGTATGGATGATCAGAAAAGCCGACAACATCAGCGTACCTGTCCATCCTAAAAATCGCTGCATACTCCGTTTTCGGATGACCGTAATTTCCCCAGCCAAATCAGGATTGACGTGAGGAAGGCGCAGTAGTGTAATGCACATCAGCAGAAAATTCACCATCATGGAAGTGACCATAATGTCTATGCCTAAGAAGAAGTCCCCGGCAAAATGGCTGCCCAAAATACCAATACTGGCCATGATACCACTTACAAAAAGTGCAATATGAGGTGTATGCCAGCGGGGATGTACTTTAGCTACTTTTTTGGGGAAAATACCATCTTCTGCCCAGGCAAACATCAGGCGGGATACTGAAAGCAGCATGGCCGGCAGGTCGTTGATCAGGGCGATGGCTGCTCCCGCTACTATGGCTACCGCCAGGCTGGAAGGAAGTACATAGCTTAGCATACCCGGGGCGGTAATGTCTTTCTGCATCGCTTCTTCAGCTACAAAAGACCAGGGCACCGTGTGATAAACTGCTGCTGTGAAGAGGAAGTAAAAACTTCCTACCACCGTGATCGCCAAAGCGATTGCCAATGGCAAGGTGCGCGATGGATTTTTGGCCTCACCCCCTGCCTGGGCAATGGAATCAAAACCGATAAAGCTGGAAAACAGAAGAGCAGAAGCCGCCAGAAATGTGCTGAGGTTAAATCCAGATGACGGTATTGCTTCATGCACTCGTCCTTCTTTGGCTAAGAGTCCGGTGGTAAAATCCTGCTGATCAAATGAGAAGCCTGCTATGATGACGATCGCTCCCAGTCCAAACATCAGGAACATGAGAGGAATTAAGGTGCGCTCGTAAGAACGTGCGCCTCTGATATTTACCCCAACAAAAATCCACAGCAGCAGCAAAGCAAGACTTACCCTTATCCATCCTCTGTCCAATAAAGTAGCGGTCTCTGTCCATTCCAGACTCAGGGCGATATCTCGGATAAAAGGAATAATGACATAGGAGACCACTCCGATGACGATGGATAAGCCGAACCACTGAGAGAAGCTGGCAACGAAGCCTAAGTAGGGATTCAATCCCCGGCTGGCATAGATATAACTTCCTCCGGCACGGGGCATAGCTGAGGCCAGAATGCTATAGGAAAAAGCCGCAAAGATGGCGGGGACAGCGGCAAAAAGAAAAGCAGGAAGCACATAAGGGCCGATGCCCGGAACATTCCGCTGGATCATAAAAGGCACTACATTGATAGATGCCCCTAGCATGGAGCAAATTCCTGTAGCGGCCAGGCCCAGCAGTCCCATCCTTCTTAGCAATCCACTTTGTGTAGTTATTTGTTGGGAAGTATTGATCATAGAGGTGCGAAAATGCAACATTTCGTGCAATATTGCTATTAGCTGAATTGATTGAATAAAAAATTGAAACGTAGTGCTAAATGCGGACACATTACAAATGCGCCCGAGTGAAGACTTGAAAGAAAGGGCATTTAATGTTTTGTATACTTTTGAATCAGTTGGTTCAGCTCCTTTGCTAGCTGTTCATACTCCTCCTGATTCTGAATACTATGAGAGTAAAAGCCAATGACAAAAGATTGTGGCTCTGTGAGTAAAGCCTGGGTCTGCGGTCCTCTGCCAAAGCCAAATACTGTCATTCCATCTTTACTATTCACCCCTTGGTCACTGTTGCCCATATAACTTATTAAATCTGTATGCCCATCTGCTTTTAATTGTAACATGTATAACACCCCTTCTACCTGCTGATGACCGGTATACATCCAGCGATACTGCCCGAAGCTTGCTGTACCCTTAGATAAATCGGGAAGTTGGATTGTAGGCCCGATCAGGGTGGAGTCTTTTGAATCATAGCCGAAATAATAATGCTGAGGAGCATACTTACCTCCCGGTGTACCTTCATACAAAAACCAATAGGGCTGCTGCGGATCTATTTTCTCAATCTGTAAAACTGCATGATCTTTATAAAAAGTCCAGCGCCATCTCCACTTCCCACTCTTACTTTCCGTCACAATCTGATCATTTCTTTTTTTAAAGCTTATACACTGATCAAAACCAGGATGCCCGGCACCATCATCTTCCGATCGGAAAACCAGATTGGGCAGACCACGATAAGAAGAAGCCGCTGAGGCAGGGTATTCATTCCAGGGTTCTTTCTTAAAGCTTATCCAGTCATTTCCCTCCTGATCCATCATACGGGAGAAGCCTCCCCCTGCTTTGTCGTAATAATAAGTGGCCAATGGTGTGTGTATGATAAAGTGGGGTCGTTCCTCATGGTGGCCTTCTTCTATCCTGATATTATCCTGAGCATACAGAAAATTTAAATGGATGAGAGCAATCAAAACCTGGAGGCTGACATAAACTATTTTAGGCTTTTGCATAGCATAAAATAGTGGATGAACTCGATAAAAGAGAAAGTTTTAGAAGAGTTTTTAAAACTACGAAACCACATTAGCTACATATTCGGAAGGCGTCTGTCCGTATTGCTTGTGGAAACTCTTGGTGAAATAAGAAGGATCGTTGAATCCAACTGCATAAGCTACTTCTGCAATGCTGCCTGAATCCTGGGTCAGCAATTCTGCTGCTCTTTTCAGGCGCATCATCCGGATAAAGTCACCCGGAGACTGATTGCTCAGGGCTTTGAGCTTACGATAGAGTTGTACCCTGCTCATGCCCAAGGCTTTACCCAAGCTTTCAACGCCGAAAGTAAAATCTGCCATATGCTCCTC